>CBQWHS010000658.1:0-3145 GCA_967728665.1 uncultured Chryseosolibacter sp.
ATTTTAAATATTTCTGATGCGAGTTTCATCAGCTATGCCCCGTACTCAATTCTCGAAACCGGTTCGCCGAACAAATACTTCGATGCGCTTGCGGCGGGAAAACTTGTCATCATCAATTTCGGAGGTTGGATTCGCAAAGAAATTGAAACAGCAAAATGCGGTTTTTTTGTTGATCGAAATTCAGAAGGGATGTTTCCTCAGCTGATTCATAAATTCTTAGGTACTCCGTTGTTGAAGGAATATCAGCAAACAGCAAGAAGACTGGCGGAAACGAATTATTCGAGGAAAATTTTAGGAGCGAAATACGCATCCATTTTTCAAAATACTTCTCAGCGCTGACCCAACTTTCTTTGTTGAAGGCCTGTCTTTAGTCGAACTTCCAATCGCACACTCATGAGATTTTACCGCACTTCTGCTTTGTTGGTTCGTTAAGAAGGACGCCTTGAGCGGATCAAGTGTTAAAACTCGAATCGTGACTTAAGAAGTAGCAATTGAATGCATCCGAAGAATTATCCAATCGCTACTCATTCAATGTATAACGGGTTTCAATGTGAGCTTCAGGGTCGGCAATCCAATATTCTTTCACGCCAAATTTCTCGTATAAATCTTTTTTGTTATACGATCATATTTCGAATTCCCAAGCGAAAGAATCTCTATAATTAAATCCGGCGTCCATGTCTCTTAGTTCTGATCTTGTCCTAATTCTCTTTTGGTAGATTCTAACTTAAAACCTTCTCTATGATTTTGCCGCTCTTTTTATTTTTTAAAATAATTTTCTTCGCTCCATAGTGCGTCATCTCTTCTTTAACAAGATAATGCTCTGAATCGTATTCGGTGAGGTGGCTGTCTTTTGAAATGCCAGTTTTGCCGCGCCAAATATCAAGCTTCACAGGTTCCCAAATTTTTGATTTTGCTGAACGATAGGCTGCATCGAGAACGGCATTCACTACATAACCGTCATAAAAAGTTTCTTTTGGTTGTGTTCCCTTTTCCATCGAGTCAAACATGTCGGCGAACATATGATTGTATCCCAGTTCATTTAATTCATCCCCGACAGGGAACAGCCAGCCTGTATTGCTTTCTGCTTTCTCAGCAACGTAGTCTCCGCCTTTGCCAGTAGTAAACATTTCAAAACCTGTTCGTAAAAAACTATTGATCCAAATTGTTCCTTCGGTTCCCATCACTTCATCACGAAGGTCAAGTCCTCCGCGGAACGTCCAGCTTACTTCAAATTGTCCGATGGCTCCGTTTTCATATTTTACCAAGCCGATCGCGTGATCTTCTGCATCAATGGGCTTCACCTGAGTATCCGCCCAGCACATCACTTCTACCGGACGAATATCTTTGCCTATATAGGTTCTTGCGATCTCCACGCAATGGCAACCTAAGTCAAGAATACATCCTCCTCCGGCTTGTTCTATATCCCAGAACCAATCACTGTGTGGCCCAGGATGTGTCTCGCGTGACTTCGCCCAAAGAATTCTTCCCAGTGCACCATTTTTAACACTTTCGTGCGCTTTTAAAAACTTGGGGGTGTAAACAAGATCTTCCAAATAGCCATTGAAAATTCCAGCTTTCTCCACAGCCTCCAGCATTCGCTTCGCTTCCTCAGCGTTTCGACCTAACGGCTTTGTGGTGATGACCGCTTTTTTATGTTTGCAACATAACAACACTGCTTCCTCATGAAGATTGTTCGGAAGAGAAATACAAACGACTTCAACTTCCGGACGATTAATCGCCTCCTCCATTATTGTTGTTGAAAAAGCGACTTTATAATCGTTTGCAAATTTTTCCGCGCTTTCTTTTCTGCGAGAATAAATGCTCACAATCTTGTCTTTGCTTCTGTAACCTTGCAGTGAGTCAGCGTAAAATCTTCCGATAAATCCGGAACCGAGCATGGCAATCTTCATAGATCTTAATTTTAATATTTAGTTTGATTAGTTATTAGGCTTGAGAAATTTCTCGTTTTTCTTTAAAGAATAGTAGAAAATATACGAGAACACCAACTGCAATGAATGCCGGGACGTACCAAATGCTTGTCCATTGAAATTGTCCATTGACAGAGTAGTGATCGGTTGTCCATCCGGAGAATCTTGTTCCGATTACCATGCCGACTCCATACGTTGCAAATGTGAATAATCCTTGCGCTGCATTCTTGATTTTTTCACCGGCCTTCTTCTCGGTGTACATATAGCCAGTGACAAAGAAGAAATCGTAGCAAATTCCATGAAGGACAATTCCGGCATAGAGCATCCAAAGATTTGCATCAACGTTTCCATAGGCGAAGCAAACATACCGGAGAATCCATGCCGTCATTCCAAGGATCAACATGTTCTTTACGCCAATGCGATTGAATAAAAATGGAATTGCTAAAATGAAAATTGCTTCAGAAGCCTGGCCAAGAATCATCTTACCCGCAGCGTTCTCCATTCCAATTTCATTCAAAAATAAATTTGCAAAACCGTAGTAAAATGAAAGCGGGATGCAAACAAGAATTGCTGCGATGAAAAATATCAAATAAGATCGGTCTTTGAAAAGCACGAAGGCTTCCGTTCCAATAGCACTTGATGCAGTCGCGTCTGCCGCTTTTCCTTTAGGTGGCGTATTTGGTAGCAAGAAACTAAGTACCCCGAGCGCAACCGAGGCAATCGCGGCCATCTGAAACGTCAGTGGTGTCTTTTCAATCGCCAGAAATCCAATCATCAAACCAGCTACGATCCAGCCAACAGTTCCAAAGACTCTGATCCATGGAAATTGTTTTCCAGGATCACTCATTTGATGAAATGCTATGCTGTTTGACAATGCAATGGTCGGCATGTACAGCAACGAATAGAAAAGTATGATCCAATAAAATGTTGAGTTGTCCGAAACTTGTGTAGCAAAATATAAAAGTACCCCGCCAAAAATGTGAAGAATTCCCATGATTCGTTGTGCAGCGAAAAACCTGTCGGCAACCATGCCCACAAAAAAAGGTGAGATGATCGTGGCAATTGCCAGCGCACTATATGCCGCACCTATTTGAGTGCCAGTTGCCCCAAGAAACGCAGACATATAAGTTCCCATCGTCACGTACCAGGAACCCCAAACAAAATATTCCAGGAGCATCATGAGCGAGAGCTTTGTAAAAACTATTGGCTTCATAGGA
>CBQWHS010000659.1:0-3140 GCA_967728665.1 uncultured Chryseosolibacter sp.
CATTTTGCATACCACACGGTGGTGGCGGCCCCGGCATGGGACCGATTTGTGTTAACGATAAACTGAAAGATTTTTTGCCTGGTCATGCTGTTGTTAGCACAGGTGGAAAAAAAGCAATCCATGCAGTGTCAGCCGCACCTTGGGGAAGCGCCAGCATTCTCGCGATATCGTATGCTTACATTGCCATGATGGGGGGTGACGGGTTGACTAACGCAACAAAGTATGCGATCCTCAACGCCAATTATATCAAGGCAAAACTTGAGGGACATTACAAAATTTTATACACAGGAACCAATGGACGTTGCGCGCATGAAATGATTGTTGACTGCCGTGATTTTAAAAAGGCTGGCGTTGAAGTTGAAGATATCGCAAAACGCTTGATGGACTATGGTTTCCACGCGCCAACAGTTTCGTTTCCTGTAGCGGGAACGCTGATGATAGAGCCAACGGAAAGCGAGCCTAAGGAGGAACTTGATCGTTTCTGCGAAGCGTTGATCGAGATCAGAAATGAAATTCGCGAAGTTGAGGAAGGCAAAGCAGATCGTGAAAATAACGTACTGAAGAATGCGCCGCATACTGCGGCAGTTATCACAGCCGACAAGTGGGATAATCCATATTCAAGACAAAAGGCGGCTTACCCATTAGCCTTTATTCGTGATGCGAAATTTTGGCCAGCCGTGAGCCGAATCGACAACGCGTATGGTGACCGGAATCTGGTATGCAGTTGTTTGCCGATAGAGGCATACTCCAAAGTGGAAGAAAATATCTCCGCTTAGCTGATATAAATTTAGCAAACGCCTCGATGAGGCGTTTGCCGTTTTAGAGCGGTTATATTAAATTATGTGTAACCTTTAATGACGAGTCTCTCCACCGATACTGAAAGCGTAACGCAAAATTCTCTGCCTTGGTGGACGTCGCTTGCTGCACTTTTGATATTTCACACCGGCACTGAAATCTCTCTTCTGTTTCAATACGACAAAGGTGTTGCTGATTATTATTTGCCTACTGCATTTTCTATCATCCTGGTGAATTGGTGGGGACCCAGACGAGTTGTTCCAATCGTATATGTAAATGCAGCATTGAGCACTCCGCTGTGGGATGTTCCCCTCGAAAGATGGTATGACTGGTTCATATACGCTATGCCTGAGACATCGCTTTGTCTCCTGTCCTGGTATTTCTTTACGTATTTGGCAAAAGGAGAATATTGGTTCCCAGATCTACGCAACACACTATTGTTTTTGTTCTTTGGCATTATCATTCCGATCATCATCGAGATATTATTCCTTCAAACACTATTGGTTTATCTGGGAGATCAAAAGATGTCCACTTTCTGGACTTATGCTCTACGAAACTGGTTAGGAGAATTTACATCATGCTTTGGGCTGGTGCTTCCAGCACTTTATTATTTAACGCCGTTGATGAATAGGGCTGGGCTGGTATTAAAGCCGCTGGACAATCTAAGGATACATCGTTTGACAAAACGACAATTTATCGAACTGTCTTTGATGGCGATTCTCTTACTGGCTCTCGTCTTTACAATCGAGTTCGAAAAATTCTGGTACATATACGGGCTCTTTTCATTGTATGCTGCCATTCGGTTTGGGTTCGGTGCAGCAGTGTTAACGAACTATTACATTTTTTTAATCACGTACGTAATGCCCAAATTTCTGAGGCACCTGGGTTTTGATTCCCTGTACGACTTTACTGCGGTAATCAATATTTTATTAGGCGCTAGTTTGTTGTTTGTCTTTGCCGCCATCACCGGACGTGTGCTTAGCGATGTAAAAATCGCGGAAGCAAAACTTCAACGCCAGAATTCAGAACTCGATAAAATAAACCAGGAACTCGATCGCTTTGTGTACAGCGTCTCTCACGATCTAAGCGCCCCACTAAAGTCCATTCTTGGATTGGTTAACGTAAGCAGAATTAGCGCCGAACCAAATGAACACTTTTCCTATCTCAGTCGAATTGAGTTTAGTGTTAAGAAACTCGAAGCGTTTATCGCCGAAATTCTGGATTACTCAAAGAATAAGCGTCATAAAATAATTGCTGAGCAAGTAAAGCTTCAAGAGGTTTGTCAGGAAATCCTAGAGAACCTTAAGTACATGGAGGAATTTAAAGCCATTGAAATTGATTTATCACAGATCGATCAAAACGAAGTTACACAGGACAGGCTGCGGCTCAAAATGATTCTGAATAACATATTAACTAATGCAGTCAAGTTTCAAAAGCGAATCCCAGGTCATGTCCCTTATATCAGGATCTCCAGTCACAAGAAGGGCGAAAAAATTTTCATCGATATCGAAGACAATGGCGAAGGCATTCGCGAAGAGCTTCAACCGAAAATCTTCGAAATGTTTTTCAGAGCCACAGACTCCTCCCGCGGATCAGGCCTAGGATTATACATTGCTAAAGAAGCTGCTACGCGAATACAGGGAGACATTTCAGTGAAATCAGAATACGGCAAAGGATCAACATTCACCATCCAATTCAGGAACCTGAATAGTAATTAAGCAGTTCGATTTCAAATACGATCGACATAAATTTTTTCAGGCTTAACAAATCCCCAAAAAAACGTTATCCCTTCATTTGTTTTTCTCCTTAGCTTGCTCCAAAATTATCTGAATGACGAAAGTATTGTCGGCACTTATCGTATTCTTTACCATAAACGCGCACGCGCAAGAGTTTAAGAATAAAGATTTGCAAAGTTTAGTAAACGCAGAACGTGCATTCAGCGCGATGGCGAAAGAGAAAAATACGCGTGATGCCTTTTTATTCTTCTTTGCAGACAGTGTTGTTTCTTCCGTACCAGGACAAGGACCGCGTGTTGGAACAAAATCGTTGCAGCAACAACAGCCTAACGAAACGTGGCTTTACTGGTATCCGGTCTATTCAGATGTTTCCGCCTCCGGAGATTTTGGATTCAACACTGGTCCGTGGGAGTTTCGTCAGAAAAAAACTGACGAGAAACCAGTTGCCTTCGGGCAGTTTGTGAGCATGTGGAAGAAGAATGAACAAGGCGAATGGAAAGTGGTGATTGATATTGGAATCGCTCATGGTCTGTTAACTGCTCCCGCCATAACAACTGTAACAACTTCATCCCTTCCACTAAAGAAATCCAAATCAAAAACCACTTTAGA
>CBQWHS010000660.1:0-3136 GCA_967728665.1 uncultured Chryseosolibacter sp.
AAACCGAGTGTGAAGGGCACTGGGATACACAAAGTCGGTGAGACCGAGTTGTTTGATATGACGCAGACGCTGAAAATATGGGTGTGAAATGATATCAAAAATGAGGTCGCTTTTGATATGAACAAACCCGTAAAGAGGGTCGTTGATAATTTTGTTTTTGTTCAACGGAAGTGAAGTGATTTAAAAGTAAAAATACAGCTATTCAGCAAAATCGAAGTAGGAGTGCGGATGTTTCTCGCTCGGAATCAACAAATTATAAGCTTGTCAATTGAACCAATAAAGATTTTTCGATGTGTTAATTCAGTAAATTGGAGGAAAATTAGAGCATGCAACGCTACAGTATTCTTTGGGCTGACGATGAGATTGATCTGTTGAAGCCACACATCATGTTTCTTGAGCAACGTGGTTATGATATCACGCCTGTCAACAATGGCGCTGAGGCGGTTGAATTATCAGATGAACGAAATTTCGATGTCGTTTTCCTCGATGAGCACATGCCGGGAATGTCTGGTTTGGAAGCGCTCAGTCAGATCAAAAATAACAAGCCGAATCTACCCGTGGTGATGATCACAAAGAATGAGGAGGAGCAAATCATGGAGGAAGCAATCGGTTCAAAGATTGCGGACTATTTGATTAAACCGTTGAACCCAAGTCAGATCTTACTGTCGGTTAAAAAAATTCTGGATAATAAGCGGCTGGTAACAGAGAAAACTAGTCTTAACTATCAGCAAGAATTCAGGAAGATCAGCATGGCGTTTCAGGACCCCATGAATCATGAACAATGGGCCGACATCTATAAAAAACTTGTTTTCTGGGAACTTCAAATGGAAGAGAACCAGGAAATGGGCGAAGTGCTCGATATGCAGAAAACAGAAGCTAATTCAAATTTCTGCAAGTTCATTATGCGCAACTACGATGGTTGGTTAAATGATCCGAAAGCTGACAAGCCATTGATGTCTCATCAGTTGATGAAGAAAAAAGTTTTTCCGGAGCTCGGACAAGGCAAGCCTGTTTTTGTGATTGTTATTGACAACCTTCGGTTCGATCAGTGGAAAGTAATTGAACCTGTCATCAGCGAATATTTTAAAGTTGAAAAAGAAGAGCATTATTACTCAATTCTTCCCACCACAACAGCTTACGCCCGCAATGCAATTTTCTCCGGTCAACTTCCTTCAGAGATGGCCAAAACAAATCCAGATCTTTGGGTGGGTGAAGATGAAGACGAAGGAAAAAACAACAGCGAGGATGAATTTCTAAACAAGCAATTAAGACGAAACAATCTTCAGGTAAAAATGTCTTACAACAAGATTAAAAATCTTGAGGAAGGAAGAAACCTTGTCGATTCCGTCAACACATTGTTTAAAAACGACCTCAATGTTATTGTTTATAATTTTGTTGATATGCTCTCGCATGCTCGAACTGATATGGCGATGGTACGCGAACTTGCTCCTGATGAATCGGCGTATCGAAGCATAACGAAATCTTGGTTTTTGCATTCTCCTTTACTGGATATCTTGAAAAAAATTGGCGAGAAGAATGTCCGCGTTGTGCTTACTACCGATCATGGAACGATTCGTGTGAAACGGCCTTTTAAAATTATTGGTGATCGCAGTGTCAACTCAAATCTCCGGTACAAGCAGGGAAAAAACCTTGGCTTCGAAGGCGATAAAGTTATGCAGGCCACTAAGCCCGAAAGACTTTTTCTTCCAAAGATGAACGTTTCCACCAGCTACGTATTCGCGATTGAAGATCAGTTTTTCGCATATCCCAATAACTACAATTACTACGTTAATTTTTATAAAGACACTTTTCAACACGGTGGAGTGAGTATGGAAGAGATGATCATTCCTATAATTTTCTTAAATTCGAAGAATGTAGGGTAATGTTCAGGAAGGAGAACGTCTTTTTTGAATCGGGCCTTGAAGACCTTGATTTGGTAGCCGATGCCATGGTGAAGTTAGCCGGTGACATTAAGATTTGGATATTTTTTGGTGAGATGGGATCGGGGAAAACAACTTTAATTAAATGTCTTTGTAGCCACCTTGGAGTTTTGGATACGATGAGTAGTCCGACTTTTTCCATTGTAAACGAATACTTGGCTGCTAACAACCAAAGAATTTTTCATTTTGATTTTTACAGGATAAAGAATGAAGAGGAGGCTTATGATATTGGAACAGAGGAATATTTTTATTCAGGGAGTTATTGTTTTATTGAATGGCCTGAAAAAATTCCATCGCTGATTCCGCATCCGCATATTCATGTTAGCATTACTTCAGAAAGTCAAACAAGTAGAACCATAGCCGTTGCTGTCCATGACAGAGAAGAAAAAAACAGGATTTGAAGCGCTTGCAACCAAGACGAGCTTGTATCCGCAGGAACAATTACAAAAGGTTAGCACTGGGAAACATTCATTTTTTATTGGCCTTCCCAAGGAGATTTCACTTCAAGAAAACCGTATCAGCCTGACACCGGATGCTGTAGCATTGCTGGTGAACAATGGCCACGAAGTTTGGGTTGAAACGAAAGCCGGAGTTGGGTCAAAATTTTCCGATAAGCTATATAGCGATGCCGGTGCTAAAATAGTTTACACGCCCCAGGAGGTTTACAAAGCAGAAGTGATTTTGAAAATTGAACCGCCTACCGTCGATGAAATTGAAATGATGCGTCCGGGACAAGCGTTGATCTCTGCGATCCAGCTTGGCCATTTGAAAGCGGAATTCATCCAGGCGTTATTGAAAAAGAAAGTTACCGCGCTTGCTTACGAATTTATTGAAGATAAAGTTGGAGGGATGCCAATTATTCGGGCAATGAGTGAAATCGCAGGCAGCTCTGTGATGTTGATTGCTGCAGAATATTTAAGCACCGGAAATAATGGTAAGGGCGTTATCCTTGGCGGGATTACCGGAGTTCCACCAACGAAAGTTGTGATTATAGGAGCTGGAACGGTGGCTGAATACGCGGTTCGCGCAGCCCTGGGACTCGGTGCTGATGTTCAGATTTATGATAACCATTTATACAAGCTTCGAAGAGTGAAGCACTTGTTGGGTCAGCAGTTGTATACTTCTACGATCGATACGGTGACGCTTGGTGAAACATTGAAGACAGCTGACGTAGTGATCGGAGCGCTTCGTGCTGA
>CBQWHS010000661.1:0-3132 GCA_967728665.1 uncultured Chryseosolibacter sp.
ATAAATTTCAAGAATCTTAGAATCTCCCAAAATGAAAAAATCCGTTAAGCGAATATTCTTAATCAGTGCGGTGCTTTGTATCGCCTACATCGTATACTTCGCGTGGCACCGTTTGCCGATCATCAGCGCCTACGGAGCAAAAAACCTTTGTTCATGTGTCCTTGTGGCTGGAAGAAATCCCGAGACGGTCAAAAAGGAAGAATTAGGCTGGGGATTCGTCAAGTTCGGAACCTTCAACGTAAACTATCAGGATTCATCGGCAACGGGTTCAGTTATTGGACTTGCGGAAAGGAAAGCAATCTATCGAAAGAAATTGGGCTGCTCAGTACTTGTTGGAATAAGTGAGGAAGAATTCAGAAAACAAGGAAATAAAAATTTCGTCCCGCCGTCATATTCACAAAATACAATCTCCTGGCCTTCCGGAAATTTAAATCGCGACTCTTCCGTATCGGAAGCTTCAAAGCGAAAATTAGACATCGTATTAGACAGCGCATTTAGTGAACCTTCCAAAGTTCCCCAGCGAAGGACACGAGCAGTGCTTATTCTTCATAACGGAAAAATTATCGCGGAGCGATACGCAGATGGTTTTGATGCAAATACAGTATTAACGGGTTGGTCTATGGCGAAGACAGCAACAAACGCCCTTGTAGGAATATTGGTGGAACAAGGTAAGCTGGACATTTATAAACCCGCGCCCATATCAGAGTGGTCGAATGACGATCGCAAATTAATTACTGTCAATGATTTGCTTCATGCCAATTCAGGATTGGATTGGGTTGAAGACTACGGAAATCCAAGTGGAGCAACGATAATGCTTTACGAAAGCAGGGACATGGGAAAATATGCAGTACAATCAAAGCAGAAATATAAGGTTGGCGAAAAGTTTTTGTATTCGTCTGGAACGACAAACATTCTTTCAAGAATCATTCGGCAAACTGTAGGAGAAAAACAATATTACAACTTTCCATACCAACAACTTTTTTACAAAATCGGAATGTTGAGCGCAACCTTTGAAACAGATGCCGGTGGAACTTTTGTTGGCTCCTCCTATATTCTTGCAACGGCCCGCGATTGGGCAAGATTCGGTCTTCTTTATTTTAATAATGGAATCTGGAACAAAGAAAAAATATTTCCAGAAGGCTGGGTGAAATACTCTACGACTCCAGCATCGGGAACACCACTCGGAGAATACGGAGCACAAATGCGTTTGAACGCCGGGCAACCTGGCAATCCTCAAAACAGATTACTACCCGACGTGCCTACCGATGCGTTTTGGGCTGATGGATTTGAAGGACAAAGCGTTTTTATTGTTCCTTCTGAGAAGTTAGTCGTTGTTAAATTGAGCCTGAGCCATGGCAGCGATTTAGATGAAAACAAATTTCTGGCAGGCGTAATTGATGCGTTGAAATAAATTATCGCCCAAAATCATCCTGCACGCGAACGATGTCATCTTCATTGGAAGGATTTTGAGGATCTGTGTGCTGCCATATTTCGGCAATCATTCCCCAGCCTTTAAGACCAATTAACCTGTGACGTTCTCCTTGATTTAAACGAATGATTTCCCCAATCGCTAAAGTTTTCAAGGAGCCTTCCGTATCGTTCTTGCTTGTTACTACACCTGCAACCCCGGCGATAAGTTTCCAAATCTCAGCTCTTCGATGGTGATATTGCCACGACAAGCGCTTATCAGGATGAACCATCAAAATTTTAGGACTCAGCTTCCCTCCTATTTTCAATGAGTTCACTTCAATTCCTGGAAAAAATTGCACCCCAAATTTCACAGCTTGATTTTCATCCAAGACAAAAAAACCGCCCCATGGTCTGTTAAAATCTTTTGAGACGATAACGTATCCATTCTCGATCAAAAATTTTTCGACTGTTGCAAAGACATTATCCTTATTTCCTGAAAGCTCAATTTTATTCATAGCGCAATTATACTATTTCATTGTCAACACGGTAATGAATTCCGGCAATCTTTCTTACACGGTCAAGCGTTTCCATAAGATCCAAAGAATGTTGCAGCGACATAACAGGACTTTCCGTCAAACCTTTTCGAAGGCACTCTCCTACATGACGTGCTTCAAACTGGTATCCGAACCCTTCTTCACGATGTGTTTCAATTGGTGTTACTTCATCCCGACCGGTGACGAGTTCTATTGTGCCGATTGCATTATGAAAACGGTTTCGCATATGCAGCCTGCCTTCTGTTCCTGCAATCATCGCTTCCACCGGAGTATCTGCAGCGAATGTTGACGAAAGCACTGCCAATTCCCCTTTCGCGAATTTCATGATCATCACACACTGCTCGTCAACACCAGAATCGTAAGGTGTTATTTGTGCTTGAATGTCGATGGGTTTTCCGAGCAATGATTGTGCAAGGAAAATTGGGTATATACCGATGTCAAGAAGCGAGCCACCACCTAACTCGGGGTCATAGAGGCGTTGTGCTTTCGGCTCGGGAGCCCTGAATCCAAAATCAGATTGAATTAATTTTATATTTCCGATCACACCCGAATTGATCTGGCGCAACACCTCGTTGTATTGTGGAAGGAACTTTGTCCAAAATGCTTCCATCAAGAAGACTTTTTTTGATCGTGCCAACGAAATCATTTTTTGCAGCTGTGAAGAATTTAGTGCAAATGCTTTTTCGCAAAGCACTGGCTTCTTATGCTGAAGGCAAATCGTTACGTGATCAAAATGAAAGCCATGAGGTGTGGCAACATAAATAACATCAACTTCGGCAGAGGCTGCCATGGCATCATACGATGTAAAAGTAAGCCGGGCACCATGTGTTTTTGAAAATTCTTTTCCACGATCATAATCCGTTGATGCAACTGCGGCAAGTTCAGCATCCTCGACATGTTTCAAATCGGAAGCAAACTTGTGGGCAATTTTTCCACAGCCTAAAATTCCCCAACGGATTTTTTTATTCATATTAAAATCGATTTTTGTATGTCGCTTCTGCGAAATTATGAAAAGAAGTCAGGATTTTCATTTCAAACAGTTTACGATCAGGCACAATAACTCGGCCCATAAAGTTGGAACTGACGCAGTTATTGTTGGTGCGTGGAGCTCCGTTGAAAATGTGAATTCTGTGCTCGATATCGGGACTGGCTCCGGAATCATCGCGTT
>CBQWHS010000662.1:0-3113 GCA_967728665.1 uncultured Chryseosolibacter sp.
GGCTATATGCTCCTCACAGCATTCCGGGACATCCGCGAAAATTTTGCTTCCGATGTCTGGAAAATTCTTGGTTATGGAAATCAACCTGGGATTTACACGCGAACCGAAACACCGGTCTCCATTTCAGTCCTCTTCATCATGGGAAGCATCATGCTGATAAAAAATAACAAAACTGCATTGATGGTTAATCACGCTATCATTATGGTTGGGATGATGCTGATCGGTTTTTCAACGCTACTGTATCAACAGCAATTGATTTCCGCTCCTCTTTGGATGATCTTGATCGGTCTCGGACTTTATCTCGGGTATGTTCCCTTCAACAGTATATTCTTTGATCGACTCATTGCAGCGTTTCGATATGCGGGAACGGTCGGCTTTATCATGTACGTTGCTGATGCGTTTGGCTACCTTGGCAGCATTGGTGTTTTGTTGTTCAAGGAGTCGGGGATAACACAACAAAACTGGTTGCAATTCTTTATCTCCGCAGGATATTACATTTCGTTCGTTGGTACTGCCCTCATTGGCGGATCTATGATCTATTTCCACCTGAAGCATAAAAACCTAGTTCAGCTTGCTAATTCTTAGCCAGCGAATTATCAGCGATATGAAGATCATTGTAATGACGAACGATAAGGATCGTATCCACCAATCGGGTCGGACTTAATTTGTTTTCCTTAATGTATTGACGAAGTTTTCCATCCGTTGTTTCCAACAAGTGTGGATATACTTTCCTTCTGAATTTTGCCATAGGCAAAATTTCCCCACCTTCTGACATGATAAAATAATCGTATTCCAAGACATCGAGGTGTAATGAATACCAGGTCATCTCCTGTCTGCGCAACACGGAAAATTCTCCCGACACTACTTTCTCATAAAAGCGGTGGTCTGTGGCAGCACCATTGGATAATTCAATCGACACAAATTCCTTTTGAGACGAAACACTTGTGTCATAGATGCCAAAGCTCTCAACTCTGAACGCTGGAAAAACTGTGATGTCAGCACCCAGCCGAAACAATATTGCCTCGTATTGATATTGAATTGCAACCTCCCCGCGTAATGTCCTTTTATTTTTTAAAACGATATAACCTGTATACCAACTCTCTGCGCAAGCGGAAACAGTGGCCAAAACAACAAACACAATGGAGACAAGAATTCGATTCATGAAAATAGCATGTTAGTTCCTGCATATGATTGCAATAAATCATATGCCCAACCGACACCTTGGTAGTCAAAAATTCGTTACTTTTCTTGTTCGAAAGTCGGCGAATAAATACCTGAAGGAGCTAAGGATATGAATAATTCATTGTGTTGCATTTTACTTTGGTTATTCCTCCCCGTTTCGATGTCATTCGGCCAAACAACCAAAATCGACAGCCTGGAACGAGTACTCTCGAATACAACAGGTTCAAAACAACGACTTGAAATTTTGCATCTACTGGCGCAGGCTACCTATTCAAAGGACTCAAAGCGCTCCATCGCTTACAGTGACCAGCTGTTGGGGTTGGCAGCGGAATCAGGTGACAACCAAAATCTAATGGTTGGGCACAAGGACCGTGGACTCGCCCAGGGGTTCAACAACGATTACGAATCCGCCATCTCAAGCCTTTTAAAATCATCGGAAATTGCTGAAAGCATTAAGGATTTTAATGTTGCCGGGGAAAATTATACCAACATCGGCTCTGCTTATTATGTTGTTTTTGGCAACTACGAAAAGGCGATCGAGTACTATCTGAAGAGCCTGCGTGCTTATGAAAAAGCAGAAAACAAGAAAGGAATTGCATCGGCCCTTTCGGGGATAGGACTTTGCTACAACAATGAGAAAAAATTCGCCGAAGCGTTGACAAATCTCAATCGCTCGCTCGAAATGTTCGAAGAAACGGGTGATGAAAAAGAGGTCGCAAAAGTTCTGGTGGCGATTGGTGGGGTTTATGATAAGCAAAATGATTTATCAAAAGCCTTGTTGTACTACGAAAAAGCATTTGTGATTTTTGAAAGACTCAAAATAACACGCGGAATGGCCCGGTCATTATACAGTATGGGCGACATTTTTCGAAAGCAGAATAACCTGGACAAGGCCATCGATCAAGTGACGCGTGCCTTATCGCTTGATCAACAAACTAATCATAAAGCTTCGATCATTGACGACTTAAACTTGCTTGGAAGCCTTTACAAAGGCAAAGGCAACAACAATGCTGCTGAAAAGAGTCTGCTGGAGGCTGTTAACATGTCATTGCCTTTAAAGAAAAAAGAAAGCCTCAGTGCCGCTTATGCGATGCTCTCTGAAATCAGTGCACAGAAAAATGACTTTAAGAATGCTTATGAATTCCAGCGGTTACACACGATCTACTACGACAGCGTATTCAATTCAGAAAAGAGTAAACAGATCGCCGAGATGCAAACACGATTTGATAGCGAGCGCAAACAACAGGAAATAGTAGACCTGAAGGAAGAAAGAATTTTCAACCAGGTGATGATGGGAATTGTTTTTGGCTTCGCGATTCTGATTTCATTGATCGCTTTTCTGATCATCAACCGGCAGAAACTCAAGATAAAAATAGAACGTGAACTTGCCGAGAAGGAAAGCCAGATTATGGAAGAAAGAAAAGTGTTGTATGAAACCGAATTGAAGAACAATCAGCTACTCCAGGAAAATTTGCACAGTCAGATTGAATTCAAGAACAAAGAACTTGCATCGTATACGTTGAACCTTATACGCAAAAATGAGATCCTTGAAAATGTTAAAGAATGTGCAGAGGAAATAAAATCCGCCCCGGAAACTTCCGTCAAGCAGAAGCTTACTGCGCTCATCAACCTTGTAAACTATAGTGTAAATTCGGACAAGGAATGGGAAACGTTTAAGGTTCATTTTGAACAGGTGCATCCAAATTTCTTTAAGAATCTGCTGGAGCAATATCCAGATTTGACCCACAACGATCTAAAACTTTGCGCGTTGATTAAAATGAACCTCGATAACAGAGGTATGTCAATGATTTTAAACATTTCACAGGAGAGCGCTAAGGTTGCGAAGCACAGGTTGCGAAAGAAACTGAACGTTCCTTCAGAAGAAAACCTCGTCACATACCTGAATGTGCGCGACTAGTCTACCTGTCCCA
>CBQWHS010000663.1:0-3113 GCA_967728665.1 uncultured Chryseosolibacter sp.
CCGTTTCATCATAGTATACATTCGCAGGCCAGGTGTCTGCACCGAATTCACCTGCCGATGGAATGGTCTTGAACACCCATTCAATTTTACCTGTGCGGATATTGAATGCCTGAATGTATCCATGCGCAGCATCGAGTCCCTCTGATAACCGTAGTGGCATGATGATAATGTCGTCGTAAACAGTGCCCGGGGTATTTGAAATTACAAAACGATTTTTCGCGCGCGCGTCGAGACCTGATGCAAGGCTGACCCTTCCACTATCTCCAAATGTCAGCACAGGTTTTCCGGTGAGTGCGTTTACGGCATACAACCATGAATCTTTTGTATACAAGATGCGCTTGTCTTCACCGCTTTCCCAATAGCTTACTCCGCGACTCGTGGACATGCTACTTTGCTTCAAAGTATCGCGGACACGCCAGATCTCCTTACCTGTTGCTGCATCCAACGCAAAGGGTTGAACAGAGGCAGTCATTGCATATAAGACCCCATCGACAATAATTGGATTGCATTGAATTTGTCCACTATCACCCGAGTGATATTCCCACGCCACCTTTAGACTTTTGACATTGCTGACATTGATTTGATCTAATTGCGAGAAGTGATTTCTGTCAGGTCCACCAAGATATTCCCGCCATTCTTTATCAGCTCTTTTCCTGTTACAGGCGGTGGTGAAAATAATAATTAGAAGGGCAAAGAGCCCAAGCAGACGATTCATTGGTTACAGTTAAGCTAAACAAAAGATAAGAAAATGTTTTGTTTCGAAAATGACGTTTTACACCACAACTTTTTTTGTGACATTAATGTTAACTTGAATCAAAGAATAAAAATATGGCAGAGGTATTCATTACTGGCGCTGGTGGAAACTTAGGAGAGGCCTGCGTAGATGTTTTCTTGAAAAATGGTTTTGGGGTGATTGGCACGGTGTCCCCAGGGAAAGAATTGTCGGTGCAAAAGAAGATCCAGGTCATCGGGATTGATTTGACTGATGAGTCAAGAGTCAGTGAGGTTGTCTTACAGACTTTGGCCGCTAAAATTTTGGATGCAGCCGTTTTCACCGTTGGAGGCTTTGCATCTGGAACAATTGTAAAAACGAAAGGCGCTGATTTAAAAAAAATGATGGCGCTAAACTTTGACACGACATTTTTTGCTGCACGACAAATTTTCGAACATATGCTTAGCAATGGTCGTGGCGGCAGAATGGTGTTTATTGGATCGAGGCCAGCATTGTTAGCAGACGCCGGAAAAGATTTGGCAGCATATGCTTTGTCTAAATCGCTACTTTTCCGCCTGGCGGAAATGATGAATGAAGAAGGAAAAAATAAAAACGTCCATGTAGCGGTAGTTGCGCCCGGCACCATCGATACAGTTGACAATCGTAAATGGAAACCTGAAGGAGATCCAAGTTGGGTATCGACAGAAGAAATTGCTCAGAAGATATTCTCCATCGTCACACATTCAAAACCTGGTGATGACTACATCATTAAAATGTTTCAGCCGGAGAATAGGCGATGACATTTGCCGGCCGGGCCTTAAATCTTTCCGACTGGCTTTTAAATCTATGGCGATCCACAACAAATTATTCCCTTTAGTCAAAATCTCAACATGCGCTAAAACGCCCTGTTAATTGTTGGCTATCGAACTAAATTATCATATACATGTGGTATCCAATTCATATGATGATGGATCAGGTTCTCGTACAAATAATAGATCAACAGATTGAATGGCAACTGGTAAACAAATGCTGCAAGCACGACGACGATTGACTTGGCCACGAGCGCAAATCGATTGCCGTTGTAAAGCTGTACATAAGCCCAGATGTTGTAAATAATAATGACAATCGAATAAGCTCCGATTATTTCTTGCTTGAACCCGGGAAAAAATTCTAACATGGGCGCCAGTGGCAGAATAAAAAATAATTGTTGTGCAGTAATATATGTGTTGATGATCAGATTTTCGCCAAAATTATAATAACGCCCAGAAAGAAAGGCCCATGAGAAAAATGCAAAAATCGGAATTGCTACTATGTTTAACAGCGTGGCCTGGTCTTCCGCAAAACGAAAAAAGTTCTCGAGAAAGGCGTGATACTCCATCGGGAACCACCGTGCTATACCCGAATCCATATCATTACTGACTTGCGTAATCTCGTTGTGAAAGAACCTGTAGCGCAACGAAAACAGAATCACGATCGCTCCCATCAACACGAGGTATTTAAATGCAGGATAGAGTGTCAGGCGTCTTCCGCTCAGTACATCTTTAATGGCAATTCCGGGAGAGACTGTCAATCGCTTAATCGTATGAGGAAGTCCTTTCTTTTCAACGTGGAAAACGGAAAAGAAAAGTTCGGACAACATAGTTTTCACAGAGTATCGTCCTTCAATTACTTTCTGGCCACATTCATTGCAATAGTGACCCTGGAATTCGGTTGAACAGTTTAAGCACGTCATAGTAAACAACTATACGGCTAAGTTCTATCAAAGGTAGTGGCGGGAATGTCAGGTATTTGACAGGCGCATGCGAATAAAAGAAATTGTTAATGAGCCAGAGATCTTCGCGTTCAAAAGTCTCTGATCAGTTGCTCAATCAGACGATTTCTTAATCAAAACGAATAGCAGAAGTGCTCATGCTTCTTTTTTAACCATTCTCGGTTTACTCGCGACAACCGGAGCCCTTTTATTTTGAAGCAATCTGTATTCAACAATCACCCGAAGGATTTCTCCAACGCCCCACGCCTGGGCAATACATCCACGCGGATAATGTGGTGGTTCAGCATCGAATATCTCAGAGACAGTTCCCACCCCAGCTTCTTCAAGATGTTCAAGAAATGTTTCTATTATTTTTTCGGCCTCCAGTTTACCATTTTCGCCTTTCACTTTTATCAAAGCATCAATATAAGGACCTAACAGAAAGCTCCAGACAGTACCTTGATGATATGCGCTGTCCCGCTGCCACTGGCTGCCACCGTAGTAAGGGATGTATGCAACAAATTCGTTCGACAAACTCCGTAGTCCTCGCGGGGTAAGTAACTTCTCCGTCACCATATCAACAACTTTCTTTGCCTTGTCTCCTTTCAAAACAGGAAATGGCAAACTCACAGCATAAATCTGGTTCGGACG
>CBQWHS010000664.1:0-3112 GCA_967728665.1 uncultured Chryseosolibacter sp.
AACAACGGAACGAGATAAGGCGAAAGCGTTGTTATAATTCCTATTGTGAGCGTTCCCTGCAGATCGTTCTTTTTGTTGACGACGAGGTTTTGAATACTGTCTACCTCACGCAATATCTTCTTCGCTCTTTCGATAATCTCCTCGCCTATAGGTGTAGGCTTGAGTGGAACGCGCGAACGGTCGAAAATTTTAATCCCGACTTCTTCCTCAAGATTTTTTAACTGAATAGTGAGGCCTGGTTGCGTGACTGAACAAAGTTCGGCAGCCCTGGCAAAATGGCGTTCCTGATCAAGGGTTACAATATATCGCAGTTGTTGAAGAGTCATACAGCTTGAATGATCAATTTAAGATTATTAATAAAATTTATATAGTCACAAAATTATTGATTTGATTAATAATATCCAAAAGCGTCACTTTGAGCCATCAAACAAAAAATAAAAACAAAATCACAATGAAGAAAAAACTGAATTTCCTGACCGCGCGCAACATTGTGGTAGCCACGCTACTCTTTGCGCTCTTCTCTATTAATGCTTCGGCACAACGCAAAGCCGCCTCTCCAGGTCGCGAAGAATACATTGAAGTTGAACCCAATGTACGATTGCACGTAACGGATTTAGGTGACGGAAAACCTGTGGTGCTCATTCATGGCTGGCCTCTAAGCGATGCCATGTATGAATATCAATACAACGCCTTATTGGAAAATGGCTTTCGAGTTATCGGTATTACCCTTCGGGGTTTCGGTGAATCCGACAAACCATATGGTCAGTACAACTATGATGTTTTCGCAGATGACATCAAAGTGATCCTGGACAAATTGAAGATCCAAGACGCAACACTGGGAGGATTCTCTATGGGAGGCGCCACTGTGATTCACTACATGGCTAAACACAAGAGCGCTCATGTAAACAAGTTGGCACTATTTGGAGCTGCGGCACCTGTGTGGACAAAACGCTCGGACTTTCCATTTGGTCTGTGGACAAAAGAAGATGTTAACGGACTAATTGCGCTCAACGGAACTGACCGCCCACAACTGTTTGCAAACTTCGGTCAGATTTTCGGCGCATCTCCAACGAGTGTCGCTCCTGGTCTCGGCCAATGGTTAGGCACTATTAATCAACAGGCTTCATCGTTCGCTATGCAGGAAGGTTTAAAAACATTACGTGACAGCGACTTGCGTGAAGATCTGAAACAGATTACCGTACCAACACTCATTCTCCATGGCAAACAAGATCACATCTGTTCATTTGATCTTGCGGAACAGATGAAGGCGATGATCAAGACATCAACACTTATTCCCTTCGAAAAAAGTGGCCATGCATTATTCCTCGAAGAGCGCGAGAAGTTCAACACCAGCCTCATCGAGTTCGTAAAAAAATAAACAAACAAAATAAATTCTAAGAACATGAAATTCGCACGTAAAGCCGCAGCACAATGGAATGGAACAGGCAAAGATGGCCTGGGAACACTTACTACAGACAGCAATGTTTTAAACAAAACTCAATACTCGTATAAAACACGATTCGAAAATGGTATTGGTACAAACCCGGAGGAATTGATAGCAGCAGCGCACGCGGGTTGCTTTACTATGCAACTGAGTTTTCTGTTGGACGAAGCCGGATACAAGGCTGAACAGTTAGACACCGAAGCACAAGTGATCTTTGAAGATGGCAACATCACGCAAGTGCATCTCAAGCTTATAGGAAAGGTCGCCAATATCAATATTTCAACTTTCCAGGAAATATCTCAAAACGCAAAACGCATTTGCCCCATATCTAAATTGCTGAACGCAATGATTGTCTTATCTGTCGAATTAAAATAATTTCACGATTAAATCGAGGCTCCTTTTGAACTACAAACGGAGCCTCTTTCATTAAGAATGGTTTCAACTTAATTTCCAAAGGTTTTGTTTTCGACTTGCAAAGGACATTGAAAGATGTTCCGCACGGTTACCCACATTGAAAACATTTGCTTGCTCATGCCGAGCTGTCGCCCGCAGAATCTTTCGAATAAAGAGGCTCTTTATCGTGTAAAACACATAGGAACTAATAAAACATAGCGCTAACTTAATATCTGGCAGCCCAACCCTTCAGCATATGCAATATGGATTTAAAAGAAGGACCGTTATTGTCGGATTCATCGTAATCACCATTCTGCTTGCTGGAAATATTTTGCTGACCTACCGCAACAGCATAAATATCGATCGCAACACAGCTATGCAGAATCGATCCGAACGCATCAAGCAGCTAGTGTCATACATTGCGATTGACATTATTCACAATCTTGACCTCGGAATCAGAAGCTACGCACTTTTCAAAGACCCGCGTTACCTCTATCCATATCACAAAGCGATCGAGCGCAAAGATTCTATTGTACGGCTGACGGAAACCATATTGACGGAAGAGAAATTTCCCCTTGATGAATTCAATTCATTGAAAGATTCTATTGACGCATATGTAGCCCTTAACAAAAATTTAAAGGTGCTCATCGATGCCAATGACATGGATCAATTTATCATGCTTGCCAACCAGGACAAGGGTTATCATCTTTGGCTTCAATACGAGCACTTAGCGAAAGAGGTCAACAGCTTCGAAGATGTCATCCTACAAGCTGCGAAACTGCGCTATCATGACGCGATCAGAAACAATTACATTCTGCAGGTTTTACTTTTTCTAATATGTGTACCAACGTTGCTATTTACAACGATACACACTTTCAGAAAATTCAAACTGGAAAGGCAGCTTCATGAAACCGAACGGGAACGCGCAAATTTTTTAAAATCACAGAACGATCGTCTTGAGGAAATGGTAGAAACCAGGACTCACGAAATTGGTGATAAGAACCGTGAGCTACAGCAACGACAAAATGAGATTGAGGCACAGAATGAGGAGATGCGATCACAGAATGACCAGCTGGTGCGGCAGCAGGATGAAATCGTAAAACAACGGGATCTCCTCTCTATGCAGAATAACAGGTTGTCGCATGCCCAGGAAATAATTTTAAAGCAGCAAATCGAAATCAATCGTAAAAACGAAGCCCTGGAAATTGAAGTGGCGCGTAAAACGAAGGAGTTGCTGGAGAACAATCATCAGCTGGAACAGTTTGCGTTTGCATC
>CBQWHS010000665.1:0-3111 GCA_967728665.1 uncultured Chryseosolibacter sp.
CTGTAACAACTTCATCCCTTCCACTAAAGAAATCCAAATCAAAAACCACTTTAGAGAAATTTCTTGAAACAGAAAAAAACTTCTTAGATGATTTTAAAGCAAAAGGAATATCAGCATACGCGAACATCCTGTCAAAGGAAGTACGATTTTATCGCGCTGGCAATTTGCCTTTCATTGGATTAGCAAAATCAGACGAAGCCTTAAAATCATTTACCAACTTTGATTACATGTTGATGGGCGGAGACATCTCAAAGGCCGGAGATCTCGCATATGTTTATGGAAGGACCTCGTTTGATGTAACAAAAGACGGAGTAACACAAAAGCGCAACGGCACCTACATGCGCTTTTGGAAAAAAGAAGACGGTAAAAACTGGAAAATTGTTTTAGATCTCGTCACCAATTAATCTTATAAGTCAGACCATTTAAAGTCCGTTCTTGTCAATTAAATAAATCAATGCGGCCATTGAAGCTGCACCCAATTCCAATTCTCTTCGATTCACTTTATCGAAAGTATCTTCTGGTGTGTGATGGTATGAGAAGTAACGCTGCGAGTCTGGTAAAAATTCTAGTAATGTAACATCCTGCGAGGCCAGCGGGCCAATATCGGCTCCACTGCCAGTCTGTGAAAAATCAGTAAGCCCATAGGGTTCAAGAATATTTTTCCAATTTCTGATTTTCGCTTTTGCGGATTCTCTCCCCATCATCGCAAATCCTCTTGGTGTAAATCCTCCACGGTCTGATTCAATCGCTGCAATATGTTTTTCTTTTTTACTGCTTGCCTGGGCCGCATATTCTTGTCCACCTCTCAAACCATTTTCTTCGTTCATAAACATCACAGCACGAATTGTGCGTTTTGGTTTGTAGCCAATGGATTTTAGAATACGAAGGACCTCCATTGATTGAACGCATCCAGTACCATCATCATGCGCACCTTGTCCAAGATCCCAAGAATCCAGATGTCCACCAACAACAAGTATTTCCTCCGGTAATTCACTTCCTTTAATTTCGCCGATCACATTAAAAGACGGAGCATCTGCTAACGTCTGACTATTGGTCTGCAAAAAAAGCTGAAGTCCACTGTCTTTTCTCAACAGGTCGCTTAAAACATCCGCGTCCTTGGTACTCACTGCAACTGCGGGAATCATAGGAAGATTTGGCGAATATCGAAGACTGCCTGTGTGCGGATAATCCTCAATGCCTGAGCCCATCGAACGGACAATCACTGCCTTGGCTCCGTATTTGGCAGCCTCAGATGCTCCACCTCCTCGCTGATCAACGGCACCGCCGTACGCAGCAAAGGTGTTAATCTTCGTTTGATCAAATCCTCTGTTGAAAAAAACGATCTTCCCTTTCACGTTTTGTTCACCCAAATTTTTAAGCTCTTCAAAGTTTTTTACCTCAATGACGTTCGCAGTAATTCCCTCTGCTCCCGTGCCAACCGATCCACCAAGTGCACAAATGGAAAGTTCACGCGCTGCTGTGACTTTGGATTTTACAATTCGTCCAGTTTCTTTCTTGCCGCGTTCCCAATGCGGCACCATCACCGGTTGCAACCAAACACTGTCAGCAAACTCTTTCATTACTTGCGCCGTCCAATCCACGGCTTTAGCTGCATTGGCAGAACCACTTAAGCGTCCACCAATTTTCGTGGTCAAATATTCAAGAGTCGAATAACATCTGCCATTCGTAAGTTCATAATCAAAAATTGATTTGACCATCACGGAGTCGGCTTGCTGAGCCTGAGATAAAAGAGAAACAAAAACAAAAGCGATTACAAGAATTCGAAAGATCATTTGAATGGAATTTACGCGCAATTTATTGAACACGCAGCGAACTGATGCATTTCCATCAATGAATTCTATTAGCGGTCGACAACAGGAACGAAAAGTGAATAACAAACGTTTGAATTAAATCGAATTCTTGTTTCGGAACAGCTAATACTCTTATTTCGTACCATTGAATTATTAAGATTATGGGATTTCTTTTTGAATCATTCGAAGGCTGGAAGAATTACTGCGTTGCTAATAAAATGTCGTTGTCAGAAGTGGTATTGGAATACGAACGCGAACAAAAAAATCGTACAGATGCCGAGATCTGGAGTGGACTTGACAAAGCATGGGAAGTGATGAAGGATGCGGTGAAAACCGGACTTGAAGAAGACATGACTTCACGGTCCGGTATGATTAACAACGGCGCAAAAAAAGTTTTTCGTTATCCAAAACCTGTCCTCTCCAAAGAATTTCAAAACCTGATCTCCCGGGCCCTGGCTGCAAAGGAAGTAAACTCATGTATGGGAAGAATTGTAGCAGCTCCAACGGCTGGTGCGAGCGGAATCATGCCGGGTGTTCTCTACACGTTACAAGAAATTCACGACATCGAAGATCAAAAAATTTTAGAAGCGATGTTGATCTCAGCGGGAATCGCGCTTATCATGGAACAAAAGGCTTCGATCGCTGGAGCTGTCGGTGGATGTCAAGCTGAAACTGGAACCGCAGCAGCAATGGGATCAGGTGCAATTGTTTATTGCCTTGGTGGAAATATTGATCAGGTTTTTAATGGTGTGGCCATTACTGTTCAATGCATGCTTGGCTTGGTATGCGATCCGGTTGCTGGACTTGTTGAAGTTCCATGCGTAGTTAGAAACGCAAGTGCTGCTGCTATCGCGAATAGTTCGGCGCAAATTGCCCTTGCTGATGTGAGCAGTGTAATTCCAGTGGACGAAGTAATCGAAGCGATGGGAGAAATTGGAGCCAGCATGGAAACGCGATATAAGGAGACTGCACTTGGTGGACTGGCGGCTACGAGGACTGGACAAGCAATCGCAAAACGTGTTCTCGTTCGTGACATTGAGATGCTTCCCGACGAAGGAACGACATGATCAAGGCTTCAGCCAATCAGGCAGGATTTCGTTTCCCAAAAAATAAATTGAAAACGTGAAAATTATCGCCCAGACAGAGGCACTGATAAACATATAAAAAATAATTTTTTCTTTTGAACTTCCCGAACTCACGGCAAGCAAGGTTCCTCCGATTGGAGTCAAGATCAACGGCGTCAATAATGCAACTCCTGCCAATCCGTATTTCTTCCAGATTCGCGCAAGCTTCAAATTTT
>CBQWHS010000666.1:0-3106 GCA_967728665.1 uncultured Chryseosolibacter sp.
TTGCTGCAAGTCGATTTGGATCAATGCCATGTTCGATAAGATAGCTCACGACCTGTTCTGCACGTTTCAAGGAAAGAATGGTATTTGTTACTTCGTTACCTGTGTTGTCTGTATGGCCATTGATCTGAACTTTCAGATTTTCATTATTCATCAACAAGTCTTTTATATTTTCTAACTCGGAAACGGATTCAGCTTTCAAGTCAGTCTTGCCGACATCAAAGAAAATGTTTTTCAACACAACCTTTGAACCCACTTCCGCCTTCACCATTAAGATATGCGTGTCGATTTCCTGGTATTCTGCAAATTGCGGCAAATTAAAGTTTATTGAATTGAACAAATAACCGTTGCGTTCAGTGGCGACACCATAATTTCCTCCATGTGGAATAACAATTTCAAAATCCCCAGTTACACTGTTTGACATTATCTTGGTTATCGTTCGTTGAGTTTCATTGTCCACCAGCGTAATGATAGCGGCAAGCGGGGCAGCCGTACTTTCATCAATTACTTTTCCTTTCAGCACGGTCACCACCTTCAGATCCTTTTTCATTTGAATAATTGGATCTACATAATCCTGATGCGTGGTGGCAGAATCGGTTTTTGAATCCGTTGGCTGCTCCATCACAATCGGTTCAATCGTCGGAGGCTCCAGAAATCTTATCTCATAGATGTCGGCATTTCCAAGTCCGTCTTCGCGGAGTGCAGAAAAATATCCTAATTTTTTATCGGAGCTAATTGAAAAGAACCCGTCGTATTCAATGGAATTAATCGGATAGCCCATATTCACCGGCTTGGTCCATTTTCCGTTCACTAATTCACTTCTGAAAATGTCGTTGCTTCCCATCGTTGGGTGTCCATCCGAAGAAAAATAAAGTGTGACACCATCTTCATGTATAAATGGTGAGTCTTCATGATAAGGTGTGTTGATTGTTTTACCAAGGTTCACCGCCTTTCCCCAATCTCCTTTTCCATCAAGCTCACTCACATAAATATCGAGTTCGCCAAATCCACCGGGTCTGTTGCTTGTGAAGTATAATTTTGTTCCATCGGATGAAATGCAAGCTGACGTTTCCCACGTATGTGGATTGTTAATGTGCTTATTCAGTGGCGTTGGAATCGTCCACTCGCCTTCCACAAGCTTGGAAACATAAATGTCACCCGAGCCTTCCTCATAATACAGGAATAGAGTTTTTCCATCGGCCGAAAGAGAGGCTGCAGCATCGTTGTACCGGATGTTAATGCTCGGGCCAATGCGCTGAGGAACTTCCCATTCGAAGCCGTTTTTTTTCGCTATGTAAATGTCTTCGTAATTGGTACCTAACTTAACTTCGTGTTCATCCTCAGAACGGTTTGATGTAAAGATCATCGTGTTACCGTCTGAACTCAGCAATGGCGAGTAGTCATGAAAACTTGTGTTGATTGTTTTACCGAGGTTTTCTATCAACACATAAGCCGGATGTTGATTTAATGAATCGCCAATTTTGCATTCCGCGATTTTATGATTTGCGATCTCTTTAAACTTATCGTTTCCATTTTTAAAGGCCACAAAATGATCCATCGCTTTGGCATACTTGTGCGCATTTTGGTATGCCATCCCCAAATGATATTCAATGTCTTCGTCTATTTTTGGATTTAGACGTTTTGCTTTTTCAAGATATTTGATTGATCTGGTTTTTCGGTCACTGTGCAGGTATCCCAGTCCAACCCTGAAATTTGTTCCTGCATCATTGGAGTCGAGCTTGATTGCTTCGATGAATGTATTCAGCGCGTTTTTATAATCTTTCCTAGAAAAAAATTTATCCCCTTTCTCAATCAGCGCTTTCACTGCTGGAGGGGATTGCACTGATTGGGCCTGTGCCAGCTGGATGCTGGAAAAAATAAGAATTAGAACAACACCAAATTGTCTCTTCTGCATGAATTAGGCCCCTTACGGATCAATAAAGATAAAAAATTTAGTCGATTCACATAGGGAGAACGCGGGCACGAACCGAACGAAGGCGTAAGGTTTTGCTGAAAGTTAACGGATTTCGGTTCGTTTGACAGCCTGTAAAATGTCTCCAATCGATCCGCCGGCTGCGAATGTCTCGGATGACAATCGCGAAAAAACGAAACCTATATTCCGGTGATCTAATTCTACTTATGAGCGGGCCAAAACGATTCTTCGTGGTTTCCCTCCGGGGTGTTCGCTATTATTCGATACCCGCACTCCATTTACAAACCCATGCAACATTCTTGTAGCATATGCATCAGATCATTAAACGTGGCAACGTCTGAAATTTTTTTTTGGATCGAAAATCACGAGGTATGTGTAAGTAGCCAAACTGGAGTTTAGCACGTTTTTGAATTTTGTAAATTCTCTGCTGGGGGTTGAGACATTCGCTTGACTTCAAATGCTGGCTTTTATTCCACATGCAGGAGAAGTAACATGATGTAGTGCGGTGTAATGACCCTAAAACAGTCACTATCTACCAACACTGTGCGTTAGCGATTGCAGTGGAAACCGAGATGGCTTTTGTGCAGTGGACAGTTGGAACGGAAAGCGCGACCCGCGCTTCGCGGGAAACGCCCAAACATAAACACGATTCGTTAAATAGGTTATCGTTATTGAATCCGTCACGCTATTTTTCACCCGGTTATCTTCAGCTAAAGCCTTTCTTGTTTAATTTATCAAGCCACTTATTTCCTTCGCGCTGAAGTTTGATCTTTCCACTTCTAATAGCATCGGAAAGTTTTGGATTCATTGGTCCACGACTAGTCAGATGATAGAGGCCGCAATCATCACACTTATATATAGCCACGGGAGCGCTGTTGGGAGAATATTCATTCTTCGACCAAAGTTCGATCAATAGATCTTCGGCCATTGTCTCGCTTTGAAAAACGCGTTTGCCGGAAGAACATTTGTTGATCATATTCTAAAAACGTATCGAACGAAAAGAAAGTGCGTGGTGACAAAATATACTTAACCGTAAGGAGCGCAAAGAAATAGGAATATTTTAATTTCTTTTGAGATCCACGACTCTCCTCCAGTGAAAGCACTAACAATTAAAACCCTTCCGTTCACCTTTGTGCCTTCGGGCTTTCAATGCACTGCTGTTTCAAGAGTCACGGG
>CBQWHS010000667.1:0-3106 GCA_967728665.1 uncultured Chryseosolibacter sp.
AAACTGCCCACCATTGGATTCCTCTTCCAACCGATACCGTTCTTTTAGAAACCAGTGAAGTTGTTGCACGAACAACACACTTCACCGACATGATCAATGGTATTATCAAAGTGCCGGAATCACCGGAAGTTGAAGCGTATAATTCCACCTCGATGAAGGGCATTAAGGCTGCAAACCCAACGGCGGGAATTAATCTGATAAATCCACCACAGGCAAATAATACGGGAAGTGCAAACTTAAGTTATCCAATTAATATTCCTGCAGGACGAGCAGGCTTACAACCTCAGCTGGCAGTGAGCTACAGTAGCGGAGGAGGAAATGGTTGGATGGGCTTGGGATGGAATTTAACGGTGCCTTCTATTTCAATTGAAACAAGATGGGGAGTGCCACGATACGATTCAATCAATGAAACGGAGACCTATAGTATGAATGGAGAGCAGCTTTCACCGGTTGCTCATAGAAGTGCCCAACTTGAAGGTCGTACAGCTGATAAAAGATTTTATCCAAGGGTAGAAGGATCGTTTAGTAAAATCATCAGACATGGAAACCATCCTTCAAAGTATTGGTGGGAAGTAACCGATAAAAGTGGTACGCGGTATTCTTACGGGGGAAGCAGTGGAAGTTTCGATGAGGGTGCTGTGTTGCGAACAAAAGAAGAAGGCACCGGTAACAAAAAGGGCTATGTAGCCCAATGGTGCTTGCGAGAAGTAAGGGACTTGAATGGCAACGGCGTTTTTTATCATTACGCAAAACTTCCACATCCGGGAGTTACTGGAGGGTCAACAGGGTATCAGATCTATGTGAGTAAAATTACATACACAGGCTACAAGGGTGTCGAGGGACCTTATATTGTTGAGCTCCTCAGAGAGCGGGAGCTTGATCCGACCAAGATCCGTCCCGACATTTCGATCATGGCAAACCTTGGTTTCAAGCAAGTCACCGCCGATAGGTTGAAAGAAATCCGAGTGCGCTTCAACGACGGCAACACGATAAAGAATATTCGTTCTTATAAATTCTATTACGGAGAAGGGGCGTTTGCAAAAACAGTAATGGATAGTCTTGCGGAGTTCGATTCAAAAGGCAATCGGTTCAATTCCCATAAGTTTGAATACTACAACGAAGTAGGAAAAGGCGATGGATTTAAACCAATGGGAGGTCAGGAAACCTGGACGCCCCAATCGGATGGAGTAAAAGGAAAATTCCTATTGACAAAAGATGAATTCACTGACAAGGCATCGGCACTGAGCGGTACCAAGGGAAAAGATTTTGGATTAGGCATGACTGTGACTGTTGGTATTAATGATGGAAACGAAACAGCCAAGAGTCTTACCGTGGGAGGCTCCTTTGGTTATTCCGAATCTGAGAGCGAAGGTCTTTTGTCACTGATTGATATTAACGGTGATGGCTTGACGGACAAAGTATACATGAAAGGTGGTAAACTCTGGTACCGGCCTAATCCTTCAGGAACAACACAGAGTACCGTGTTTGGAAAGGACGAAGAAATCACGCTTCATTCCACCAACACTTTTTATAAAGAAAAAAGTAAAACGATCAGCACCGGACTTGAGGCTAATGTGGGCTATGGTTCATTCTCTGCTTTTGTAGGCTGGGGAAAAAGTAAAACTACATCGGTTACCTCGGTTTATTTTGCAGAGGTGAACGGAGATCAACTGATCGATCTTGTTGCCAATGGAAAAGTTTATTTCAATCATATCAATGAAGCAGGTCATCCGGTACTGACGGAGTCCAGTGCAGATACTCCAAGTCCAATAAAAGGTACCGGCAGTATCAATGGAGGTATTGTGGAAGTTGATGAAACCGAAAAACAAACTGCTATCGATGAAAATCCATTACATGATGTTGTGCGGATGTGGCGGGCTCCACGTGCGGGAACGGTTAAAATAACCGGAATTGCAAAATTGCTCCAGAGCAACGATGCAGGACGAGCTACTGCGCCGGCTGACGGTGTATTGGTAAAAATACAGCACAATGAAAATCCATTGCTGTGGTCAGCCAGGATCAATGCCGACGACTATGGCAATCATGAATCTGCGTTGAATAACATTACGATTCAAAAAGGCGACCGGATATTCTTCCGGGTTCAATCAGTGGATAACGGTTCCTATGACTCGGTGCAGTGGTCACCGGTGATCGAATATCAATCACCAATTTCCAATAAACCGGATACACTTAATCTGAAGGACGCTAATAAGAAACCGGTCTATCGTTTCTCTAGCGCCGATGATTACGTTTTGACAGCACACCAATCGATCACGCCTCCTTTCAATGGAACACTAAAGATCGAAGGAGATTTCTTCAAACCTGTAACCTCGGACAGTGTCCACGCTAAAATTTTGCAGATCAGTGCAGCGAAGGATACGACATTGGTGTGGGAATATAAAGCTGGCTGGAAGGATTCAGGAACGAAGCCTGCAATCGGCCAGACTCAAATCGATTCTACCGATCATCTTGTGTTTCGTGTGGAATCGTCGACTAACATAAATTGGTCTGCCTTGAAATGGAGACCGCATTTATATTACATCGCTTCGCGCGATACTCGCTATCCGGTGGTAGTTACACCGACCGGCGTGCCGGAACCCCTCATTGAATTCTTTCCTATTCCGGAATACACATTATTCCCGGATGTGAGAAGAATAAGCAAACCTTGGATTGTCGGTGATAATATCACGTCTGTGAATATTACGCCTGCACTCGAATTCTCAACTCCATTTTTTCTTCCAAAAGCAAAAGGAATTGTGATCTTCTCTATTAAAAAACCAAATGAGCTTTTGCACAAGGATACGTTACACATCGCTGATGGAATGATGGAGAGCGTTGAGGCGATTTCGATAGCAACGAAAAAGGATGATAGTCTTTATGTCGAATATCATTTTCCGGATTTCAATTTAGCCAACAGCGCAGTGACGACCACAGCAAGCGTGGAAGCAGGATCGAGTACGGAAACAGTAAAAGCAGGTGTCTATACTGTTTTCAATAAAGACAAAGACAATGAGCAAAACGCAATCTATGGACCTTTGTACCGCCACTGGGGACAATTTGTTTACAACGGAAATAGGAACAGGGCAGACGAACTCATTCATGTTGC
>CBQWHS010000668.1:0-3105 GCA_967728665.1 uncultured Chryseosolibacter sp.
ACCTTGAAAGTGCACCAGGTAAAGCAGGCTGCGTTCTTTGTTATCACCTCACAAATTAACGGTGATGGTCTTTTAAAAATGTACAGCGAGGCGGGCCACTCCTTGCCGATGACGGAATTGCTACTGGTGCAACGATATTAGCAGCAGTAGCTCTTTGCAAGAAAAAGAATGTGAATAAACTAGTTGTTGCCGCGCCAATCTCCGGACAAGAAATGGAAGACGAATTAAAAAAACTTGCGGATGAAGTGGTGATTCTCGAAAAGCCTTCCTCCTTTTATTCTGTAGGTCAGGGATATGAAGATTTTGACAACCTTTCAGATGAACAGACAACAGGCTTCATTGATCAATGGAATAATGAGATCTTAAAAAAGTTTCCTGAGATTAAAACCAAGTTCCGGAGTGCATCAAATTACTGAACGGATAAGTTTGCCGGATGTTTGTGAAGGGATGCGTTGAAAATTTGGTTTATCAGAGCTTTACCTTGATAGCGGCTCCAAAAATTCATTTACATGTAACGCAAATCAATTTTCACATGGCAACAATTATTCATTTCAATATCAGTGCAGAAAAACCAACACGCGCCAAAGACTTCTGTGAAAAACTTATTGACTGGAAATTTGAGTTGCTTCCGGGTCCCATGGATTACTACATGATTGAAACAAAAGATCTTGATGGGAAACCAGGAACCGGTGGCGGCATGGCAAAGCGTGAAAATTCCGAGCAAGGGGAATTACAAATTTTATCGGCGTCAGGTCGATAGATGACTCCCAAAAAAAAGTTAAAGAATTGGGTGGAAAAATCATTCAACCAAAGCAGGTCCTTACCGGGTGGGAATACCTTTCTCTATGCACAGACACGGAGAATAATTTATTTTGGTCTTTTTCAGGAGGACAACGATGCACGGTAGCAAACTGGGTCTTATAACATTTGGTTCTCGCTAGGAACACTATTGTTAACACGGTTGCTCAAACCTATCACGAAAGTGCTTCCTTTCATTTCCTGACTTTCAACGTCGATATGGCCACCCATTGCTTCAACCTGAAATTTAGTAATGTAAAGTCCGACGCCTTTTGCATCTGCATTGCCATGAAATGTTTTAAATGCACCAAACAATTGGGATTTATACTTCTGTAGATCTATTCCCAAACCGTTATCCTTAACCTTGATTATCCATTCATCCATATTGGAGTAACAATCGATTTCAATAACCGGACGTCGGTTCGGGTGTCTGTATTTTATTGCATTTGTCAGCAAGTTGAGGATAATACTTTCCAGGTACCCTCGATTCGCATTTATAGTAACGTCCCTTCTTACGGTGTTCAGTATGATTGCACCTGAGTTTTCAATTTGCAGCTTTAGGATTTGACAAACAGTTTCTATGCACTTGTACAGATTAATTGCATGATATTTCAATGTCGCCTGATTCTGGACATCAACGACCTCAGTTAAATTTGTTACGGTAGAACTGAATGCTTTCGATACTTGTTTTAAATAGCCGAACATTAGTTTCTTCTCTTTTTCATCCCTGGCATTTTCATACAAATCCAAAATACTGGCAAAGTTACCGGCATACGACTTTAGGTTGTGAGATACTGTGTTCGCAAAATTTAACAATTGTTTATTCTTTGCATTCAACTTTTCTTCAAGCAGTTTGATCGAGGTAATATCGGCGACATGCACGAAAAAACCTTGTACCTCGCCATCAACAATATCAGGAAAATAATTAGCGAGAGAATGTCTCGTTCCCTTACCACCGGGAATTGGAATTTCCCTTTCGAACGTTTGAGGCCGACCCTTTAAGACTTCAGAGATATAAGGAAGGTTCAATTCGTATAATGGGCCTAACAGTTCTTTGATGGACATCTTATTGATCATGTCTTCTCGCTTCTTTCCGAACCACTCGAGGTAAGCTGTGTTCGCAAAGCGGCAAATCGTATCCTTATCCCAATACGCCAGCATCGCAGAAACATGATCTGCGACTATCAAACCGTGTTCATTCAGTATTTGGTTTTGCGTTTCCATCACGATACTCATTTTCCGGATCGATTTTTAGTTGACTTCCCATTCACCGCGGACTCTCTTCTGCTTTAACGCTACTGTCTAGTCGCAAAATTATTGGTAGATAAAGACACTATCGATGAGGTTGATCATTCAGCAACCTGACTTTCATCACGCTTATTAAATACTTACAATGGAAGCTTAAGTATTTATTAGAAAGTATTTATCGAATATCTACATCGAGATTCTGTGGCATTTAGGATTCTAATAATTTTTTCTTACGCGAAAAAATTCTTTCCAATTTCATTTTCTTCTTGTTGCCTGTCAAGAGCTTTTAACGAGGGTGTTTCATTTCTAAGTTTGATTATTGCAAGGCCCCGTGTTGAAAAGAACGTTTCGTGATTGCAGCGGCAAGTTGTTCGCTCATGAATCAGTGCTTGCTTGCACGTGGCCTTAATGCAACTGGCTACAAGGCAATAGACAGATTGTCAATACGCCACATTTTATCGGCAAATAGAAATTCATTCTCCGATAGTCATCTTTGAATGCTCGCCCGGGCGATCTTCTGTAAATCATTCGAGATTATGCCCAGCCTGGGAGAAATACGAGCCCTCACTGGATCATATCTTAGCAAAAGTCTCTATAAAGTCTCTATAAGGTCTCTGTAAGGTCTGTATAACGTAGTTGTCGTTTGCCCTCCGGATAAGAAGCATGTGGTGTGGGACGTTGCAAGGCGAAAGATCTTTCTTATTTTAGCCACGTTACGTCAAGGTACACAACACAACCGTTATGGCCAAATCAAACTCTCTCTTCAAATTACAAGGGACTATTGGTGAGACAACATTTGTACGAAGTACTATTTATGGTGATCACGTTCGGGCTAAGCGCGGCAGGTCCAACCCTCTGTAGCGAGACGCACAAATTTAAATCCGTCATTCCGCGCCTTCGTAACTTTCTATGAAAATCCGGATGTTCACGAACGGAATCCTGTCGCCTTGCACGTGGGCTATCATCACGCGGCACGCATGAGCCCGGATTGAAGGAAAAGAAAACGCGCCCGCCCATCAAGAGCGAAGCAACCCCCGACATGCGCAATCTGCGCGGCAC
>CBQWHS010000669.1:0-3104 GCA_967728665.1 uncultured Chryseosolibacter sp.
GGTATCTGAACTTGCACTGGCAACTGCGATTGATAAGAATCCGTTATGGAAACAACATTCCGAAGAAACAAAGCATGTTGAAATGGCAACACTTGAAGATCTTGAATGGGCTGACGTGATTATTTTCAGCGCCCTACCCGATATGGAAACTTGCCAGCCCAGATGAAGCAATTCCTCGATTCGACCGGTCCACTTTCGACACAAGGCAAACTCGCAAACAAAATTGTAACCGCGATGTCGAGCGCGTTGAATCCACATGGAGGACAGGAGGCAACAATTCTAAATTTCTACACTACCATGTTTCATTGGGGCGCAATTGTAGTTGCGCCGGGGTATACAAACCCGGTAGTAAACGATGCCGGTGGAAATCCTTATGGAACAAATGTGACCGTAAATCAAAAAGGCGAAATGCAAGCCAATGTTAAAGAGGCTGTAATATATCAGGCGAAACGAGCCGTAATGGTTAGGTGGTGGATGAAAAAGGGCTCTCATAACAATGAGTCCGTTGATGAAGAGTTATTAACGAAACACTTAACCGAGGCACAATGAAAAACGATAAATCAAAACAAGAGAAAAAGTCGCCGATCTACGATGGAGACGCGCGCCCCGATAAGAACATAGAACAAACTTCCACAAATAGTCGACGAACAGCAGGAAAAAAACAAAAAAAGTTTACAAGAGCGCGCGATGCTGATGTTAACAGCACAGAAGATTACAAAGACGCGAAATAAGGCGTATTTAACCAGCTGTAAAAAATCATACCGGCAGTGCGATTTTGAATAAGGTCGTGGAGCATTGATGGTTATGACCAAAGAAAGCATACCTTTTTTGGTATCTTACCAGCAATTTAATTTCTCAATGACCACATCGGTTAAATCAGCATCACACAAATCATCAACACTCCAAGGGCTAGCAGCATTCATCAGGACTGAATTGCTTGAACAGTTTACCACGACTTATGTGCGCCGATGTAATGCTTTGAATCATTTTCCAAAAGAAGTTATCCAGGAACTTGATGAAAAGACAACCTATGAACTAGCAAAAAAAAATATTACTGAGTTTTTACAGGCTTTGTCAATGCATGGCGATAGTTACATTGACCAGGTAGCAATACGATGGTCGAACGCTAACCTTCCTCTTCTCGATAAAAATAGATTCTTTGATCATGTCATACAGGTTGAGACCATCAAGAAAGAGATTCTAATAAATTTCATGGACGAGTATGTCGATGATGTTACATCACTCGTGAAGGTATTGAAAGAAGTCGATCAATTCTTTAATAGGCTTCTCCTAGAAGTGGTATCGAAATTTCGTGAAAGCTCAACGGACCTTCAGCATTGGAGCAATGAGCGTGAAGATCTGCTAACTCGTTTGCAACAGAGTGAAGAATTATCTAAACAGGCACAGGCATTGGCCCACGTTGGCAACTGGGATTGGAATATTTCGGAAAACAAGGTTCACTGGACTGACGAATTATACCGAATCTATGGTTTGGAACCACAATCAACCGAGATCACACTTGAATCTTTTCTCGATTTTGTCCATCCGCAGGACGTGGAACTTGTAATGGAAGAAACCCGGAAGACAATTCAGGAAAAACAAGCTGGCAATTTTTATCACCGCATCATCTTGCCGTCTGGTGTCGAAAAGATTTTGCATGCCCGAAGTGAAGCGCTGACAGACGATAAAGGAGAGGTTATTAAAATCATTGGTACCTCGCAAGATGTTACAACCGAAAAATTGCTGGAAAGAAAAAATCGTGACAGTCAAATTTTCATTGAGAAAATCGCTCACGCCACACCGTGTGTTATTGCTTCGTACAACATCCAATCTGGAAAATATGTTTTTGTTAGCGCAGGCTTAACAAAGCTACTTGGATATCAACCTGAAGAAGTTCTGCAGCAGGGAACAAGTTTCTTCCTTGAAAGAATTCATCCGGATGATTTGGCTCCGCTGATGCTAAAGAACGCGGAAGCTCTTAAGCGGGCAAACGATTCAATCCATGACAGTAATGAGCCCATCGTTGAATTCCAATATCGGGTGCGACATTCAAACGGACAGTTCAGATGGTTGCACACATTCGGGACAGTCTTTGATCGAAATCAAAACAATGAAGTTGAGCACGTGCTCAATATTTCCCTCGACATAACCGACGCAATCGACGCTTCGGAAGTATTAAAACAAAGAACAATAGAACTCCAACAATCAAACGCGAGTCTGGAAGAATTTGCTTTTGTGGCAAGTCATGATCTTAAAGAACCTTTGCGGAAAATTATCACCTTCAGTGATCGATTGATCGTGACAGAAACGAGCTCAATTTCAAATGAAGGCCGAAGTCTTCTGAACAAGATCACAAACTCGACCATTCGGATGGAGCAAATGATCAATGATCTCCTATCTCTCTCCGTGGTGTCTGCAGATAAAACATTTTCAAGAGTAAATCTGAAAAAGTTACTGGAAGACGTGCTGATCACTTTTGAACATCGAATCGAAGAACGCCAGGCGAAAATAGAAATTTCCGAATTGCCGGACATGAATGTAGTTCCCTCGCAGATCCGGCAATTATTTCAGAATATTTTGAGCAATGCGTTCAAATTTTCGAAGCAGAACGTGTCGCCCGTAATAGCGATACGCCATCGAATAATAAATCACTCGAAACTGGATGACGCAAGCGTCCAAAAGAGCGAACAATATTTAGAGCTTGAAATAAGTGACAACGGAATTGGGTTTGACAACAGTCAGGTGGATAAAATTTTTGCTGTATTTCAAAGATTACATGAGCGCACCTCATACGAAGGCACTGGAATCGGCTTGGCTATTTGCAAAAAAATTGTAGAAAACCACGGAGGAAGAATTTTCGCAACGGGACGTCCAATGGACGGCGCTATCTTCACGATTCTTCTTCCTTTTAACTAATGCTGTTCGCTTGGCATGAAATTTTTAGCGGATATTTGTTGCAGTCTACATAGGTAGAAAGGTTGTCACGAAATAACTTTGGGCTCTCTCAAAAAGCGATTACTTTGTGATACAATTCAAGTTTGATTTTTCATGAAGAAAATTTGTCTCCTTATTGACGATGATACTGATGATCAGGAAATCTTCGC
>CBQWHS010000670.1:0-3103 GCA_967728665.1 uncultured Chryseosolibacter sp.
AAACATTAGAAATGGCTGGAACGATTCGAACATTTGATCCAGACATGCAGGCTTTGATACATGAGAAAATAAAATTGACGGCAACAAAAATTGCCGAAAGCGCTGGCGCGAGAGCGGAGGTTTCGATCGATCGCAAAACGCCCGTCACTTTTAATGATCAGGCGCTGACGGAGAAAATGGTGCCTGCATTAATCCGTGCCGCAGGAGAGAAAAATGTCGTGAGAATAAATCCGGATACCGGTGCTGAGGACTTCGCCTATTTTCAACAAAAAGTGCCTGGATTATTTTTCTTTGTTGGCGCCTGCCCACTCAATGTGGATGCATCCAAAGCGCCATCGCATCATACGCCCGATTTCATGATGGATGAAGGCTCGTTGCTTATTGGTTTGAAAGCAATGCTCAATCTCACATTTGATTACATGAATCAAAAATAATTTTGAGAAACAGAGTGAAGATTAATTATCTGGGCCTGACTTTCCGAAATCGGAAATGCAGTTAATTCGTGCCATTGGCCCTGCCATGCATACAGAATTCCCTTGTATCACAGAATAATCAATGAAGACTTTTTTGCCATCGACAAACTCAAAGCCGATAAGCGGATCTTGAATCTGTTCTTTTGGAAAAGGTGGCGTATAACAATATCCAATCCGCACAGGTTCGAGGCGTGTCCCATCTTCAAGTTCAAAAACAAATCCGCAGCCATCGAGACCTGAAAGATCTTTCACGGTTGCTGGTATTCCGCAAGGAACTGTAAAATCATCATCGTCACCATTCTTACAAGAAATTATTGAAGAAGAGACAAGTAGGACGAAGAGGATTCTGGAAATCATAAGAAGGCTTTTGTTATTGGACACAGCCTTGGAATTTTTCGTTGGAATCGATTTCTATCACTTTTATTCACGAATTGTTAATGGCTTCAGTCACCAATCCTACATTCTATTATCTTTGTCAACCTTAAAAGAAAAAACACTTTTTATGCGCCAAAAAATCGTTGCCGGAAACTGGAAAATGAATAAGACACTCGAGGAAGCGAACACTCTTGCCTCGGAAGTAATGGGCATGGTTGCCGATGAAGTCAAAGGAAATGTAAAAGTTATTTTTTGTGTTCCCTTTCCATATTTAGTGTCTGTGAAAAATCTACTGGGCAGTAATGGCCGCATTTTCGTTGGCGCGCAAAACTGCAGTGAACACGAGGCCGGAGCATACACCGGTGAGACATCGGCAGTCATGCTGAAATCAATTCCGGTTCCTTACGTGATCTTAGGACACAGTGAACGGAGACAATATTTTGGTGAGGATGGAAAATTGCTTGCAAAAAAAATAGACGTGACATTAAAGAATGGCCTTACTCCTATTTTTTGCTGTGGAGAGCCGTTGGAAGTCCGCGAAAAAAATCAACACGAGGCATTAGTGCGCAAACAAGTCGAAGAAAGTCTTTTTCATCTTGACGCCACTTCACTTCAGAAAATCATTATCGCCTATGAACCGGTATGGGCAATTGGAACCGGAAAGACGGCAACAGCACAACAGGCTCAGGATATGCACGCGGTTATTCGTAAACATCTGGCTGAAAAATACGGCAACGATGTTGCGCAAGGCATTTCTATATTATATGGAGGAAGTGTTAGTGCAGCGAATGCAAAAGAACTATTTGGTTGCCCGGATGTAGACGGTGGCCTTGTTGGTGGTGCTTCACTCAAGTCTCGCGAATTCACAGAGATTATTAAAAGCGCCTAGGTGTTTTACACTCGCCTTCAAATTCTTTGTGAAGAAGCTTATCGCGATATGCTCACTGCTGAGCTGGCCGAAATAGGTTTCGACACTTTCATGGAGACAGACTCGGGCGTAGAAGCGTACGTTGAAAATGAAAATTTCAATCGCGATTCGCTGGATGAAATATATCGGAAATATTCTGCTCAAACATCGCTGTCCTTTTCATTCGACAAAATCGAAAAGCAAAATTGGAATGAACAGTGGGAAAAGAGTTATGAGCCGATTAATGTCGATGGCAAATGTCTGATTCGTGCAGAGTTTCATAAGTCTGATCCAAAATTTCAATTTGAGATTGTGATCACACCAAAGATGTCTTTTGGCACCGGGCATCATCAGACAACCTACTTGATGATCAGGAACCAGATGGGAATGAATCATCAGGATAAACGTGTGATGGATGCCGGTTGTGGCACGGCAATTCTCTCCATCATGGCGAGTAAGCTTGGTGCAAACAACGTGGAGGCGTTTGACATCGACGAATGGAGTGTCATCAATGGAGCGGAAAACATTTCAATTAATGATTGTAGGAATATCCACCTTCAACAGGGGAAAATCGCTGATGTTAGCTTGTCGGGATCATTCGATATCATATTGGCAAACATCAACAAAAATGTATTACTCAATGAGATGAAAGTTTATAGCGAATTTTTATCCTCCGGAGGAAAGTTGCTGCTCAGCGGATTTTATACTACGGATATCGCTGACTTGTTGAAAGAGGCTTCTCCACTCGGACTTATTGAAGTTTCCAGAGACGAAAAAGAGAACTGGGCCGCATTACTGCTTTCTAAAAACTAAGACGTTCCTTAACGCATTAGTTGGATTCGATCCAGCGCAAGACCAAATCAACAAACTCTTTTGGTTTCTCGGCCTGCACCCAGTGACCTGTGTCCATCGTTTCCAGCTCGGCTTGTGGAAAAATTTCTTTGATGTGCGTCATATCGCTGTCGCGAACGTATTTTGATTTTCCTCCGCGGATAAATAAAGTTGGCTTATCAAATTTTCCTTCGAACTGCAAATCAAAACCAATCTTGCTTAAATTCTTATCGACAACAGGAAGATTGATTTTCCACATAAACCCACCTTCGGGTTTGCGTTGCAAATTCTTAAGTAAAAATTGACGCACGTCCGGCTCGGGAACAAATGAAGACAAAACGGTATCAGCTTCATTTCTCGATGTGATCTTATCAATTGGGATGGCTTTCAATCCATCAATAATGACATAGTGTTCGAGATTATACGCTCGTGGGGCAATGTCCACTACAATAAGCTTCGCTAATTTTTCAGGATACTTTAGCGCAAAGTTCATCACAACTTTGCCGCCCATAGAATG
>CBQWHS010000671.1:0-3101 GCA_967728665.1 uncultured Chryseosolibacter sp.
AAGTATGAGAAAGTATTTGTTTATCGTGATGCTTTTGGCTTTTGCCGGAGCGGCTTTTGGCCAGTCCGCTGTAGAAAAAAAGAATGGTCCTGTGATCACATTCAAAACCAAAACGCATGATTTTGGTGACATCACCCAGGGCGACAAGGTTGAATATACCTTTCATTTTGCCAACACTGGAAACGAGCCATTGATCATTACGAACGTGCAGGTGACCTGCGGTTGCACTACACCAAAAGGCTGGCCACGCGAGCCAGTTGCGCCAGGCGGAGAAGGAGACATTACAGTTTCTTTTAATACGCAGGGAAAATCAGGAAAGCAAAATAAACCGGTGACTGTTGTTTCTAATGCCGTTAATCCGGAAGGAAATCAAATTTCATTCACGGCTAACATTTTGGAGAAGATTTCGAATCCACAGAAATAATATCTTAAGCAAAAACATTTGAAGGCTGTCCGAAAAGACAGCCTTTTTTGTTGTCCAAATGTTAGGTGAAAAGTCTAGCGATTTTTTACGCTGGTGCTCCTTAAGATTCCAACGAAAACTAGCACCCAGCCAATAATGAAAAGCAAACCTCCCAACGGTGTGACGGCTCCAAGCCAGGTACTTCCTGTTAATGAAAGCACATACAAACTTCCTGAGAAGAAAATTATGCCGAGCACAAAAAATAATGACGCGAATTCTAAAAGTTTAGTCTCAAATTTATTCATCAATAGCCCGACAAGCAGAATTGTGAGTGTGTGATAGAATTGATATCGCACGGCGAGCTCGAATGTTTCAGTGCGTCCGGTTTGTTCGAGTATAGATTTTAATCCATGAGCGCCGAACGCTCCAATGGAAACAGAAAAAGCACCGAGAAGCGCGGCAGCCAGAAGCGTTGATCGTTGATTCATAAGAACATCAATTGTTGTAATTCCTTTCGCCAAACAGTGCAGTACCAACGCGGATCATTGTGCTGCCTTCTTCAATAGCAATTTTATAATCGCCACTCATTCCCATTGAAAGATGTTGCAAGTCAAAGGGCAAAGTGAGTGACATAGATTTTAGTTTCTCAAACAATTTTTTGAGGTTTCTGAACTCGTCTCTCACATGAGCCACGTTGTCCGTGAAGGTTGCCATTCCCATCAAACCGATAATCCGGACATTGTTCAAATCAATAAATTTTTTGGAGTTGATGAGATCGGTCAACTCCTCTTCCGAAAAGCCGAACTTAGTTTCCTCGCTGGCAATGTGAATTTGCAGTAGACAATCAATTACCCGACTAACTTTAAAAGCTTGCTTGTTCACTTCCTGCAATAGCTTGATACTGTCGATGGAGTGAATAAGACTGACAAACGAAGCAACGTATTTAACTTTATTACTCTGCAAGTGCCCGATGAGGTGCCACTGAATATCTTTTGGCAGTTCTTCGTATTTGGGTACAAGTTCCTGTACTTTATTTTCACCGAAAATCCGCTGGCCACCATCGTAAGCCTCCTGAATCCTGGTGGCAGGCTGAGTTTTGCTAACGGCTATCAATGTGACGTGTTTGGGCAGTTGCTGGCGTAATTCAAGGATATTTTGGGCGACAGACATATACACTTCAAAATGTAAGTTTAACGTAATTTTAAAGGAATAGTAAACAATGTGTCATTTGGCTGGAACATCGTTTCATGCCTATTTTTAAACCCTTAAAAGCGACCTCAAATTTATGGCCATCCTTGGAACATTGCTAAAGAAAGGAATCCGTATTCGGGAGATGCTGGAGCAAGAGTACACGTCAGCCTTTGATTTGCAAAAGAAGGAGCTTAAAGAACTTTTGATCACCGCAAATTCGACCGAATTCGGTAAATATTATAATTTCTCGGAGATACTTAGCGGATTCAGAAAACACGATAAAGAATTCTACAAGCGCTTCAAAGCCAACGTTCCGATTCACACCTACAACAAGATTTATAACGACTGGTGGAAGCTCGCGCAAAAAGGAGTGAAAAATATCTGCTGGCCGGGAACCGTAAAGTACTTCGCGTTAAGTTCAGGTACGTCTGAAGCGTCTTCAAAATACATTCCGGTTACGAAGGACATGACGAAGGCAATCCAGAAAACCAGCGTCCGTCAGATTTTAACATTATCGAAATACGATTTACAACCTGAAGCTTTTGAAGCCGGGATTTTGATGTTAGGAGGAAGCACTCACCTCAACAGGAAGGGAAGTTTCTTCGAAGGGGATTTAAGTGGGATACAGGCTGCGCGACTACCATTCTGGTTCCAACATTTTTACAAGCCAGGAAAGAAAATCGCGAAGAACAGAAACTGGGATGTTAAATTAAATGACATCGCACGGAATGCTATCGAGTGGGATATCGGAATTGTTGTAGGTGTTCCGGCATGGATCCAGATTCTATTGGAAAAAATTATCGCGTATCACAAAGTCAGCAACATTCATGAAATATGGCCCAACCTCATGGTGTATGTTCACGGTGGCGTGTCTTTCGATCCTTACAAAAAAGGCTTTGAAAAATTATTGGGTCGCCCCATCTATTACATTGAAACTTATCTCGCATCAGAAGGGTTTATTGCTTTCCAGGCGTATCCCAATAAGAAATCGATGAGACTTGTTCTGAACAATGGCATCTTCTATGAATTTGTTCCATTTGAAGACAGGAATTTCGATGCGAACGGTGAGATCAAAGCTGACGCCGAATCGTTTATGATTGATGAAGTTGAGGAAGGCAAAGAATATGCTTTGTTGCTTTCAACTTGCGCTGGAGCATGGCGTTATTTGATTGGTGACGTGATTAAATTTACGTCTCTTGAGGAGGCAGAGATTGTGATCACTGGGCGTACGAAACACTTCCTCAGCCTTTGTGGTGAACACCTTTCTGTTGATAATATGAACAAGGCGATCGAACTTGTTTCAAATGATCTCAATATAGCCGTTCAGGAATTTACTGTGGCCGGCATTCCATATGAATCGTTGTTCGCCCATCACTGGTTTGTGGGAACGGATGACAAAGTTGATCCTGCGGTATTCAAGACAAAGTTGGATGATCATTTAAAAAAACTAAATGATGACTATGCCGTTGAAAGAAGCGCTGCACTGAAAGAAGTTATTGTCGATGTC
>CBQWHS010000672.1:0-3100 GCA_967728665.1 uncultured Chryseosolibacter sp.
AATCGTTCTACAGAAAATGTTGGCGCAACCAATGGGCTTGCATTTGTCATTGCCATCCCGATCATATCATATTGCAAAGCCTTCATCGCGTGAAAACCTGCGATGCCAAAATGATTTGAATTTTTCACAGCCACCCAACCTGTGCCCGCATTCTTTGCTTTCGCTATGGCGACTTCCATTGCCTTTGGAGCAATTACTAAACCGAGGCCCCCATCACCGTCAATCACAGCGGTGCTTGGGGTTTCGTGAACAACGCGAATATTAGGTTTTGCATTAATACGTTTACCTTCCCACAGGCGAAGATATCCTGAGAGTCGTGCGATACCGTGTGAATCGATTCCCCGGAGATCAGCACTAAGCAATACTTCTGTGGCCAGTTTGCCTTCTTCTTCGGGGCAGCCCATTTTATCAAATACTTCTTTCGTAAATTTCTGCAATACAGATAATGGATAAACTTTATTCATACAGTTTCGTAAGAGTCCAAAAGTAATTTAAACTGCTGAAAACTCCTCAATTCTTCCGCAATCAGAAATCTCGCAATGTGGTTATGGAAAATTGATTTTATTACATCTTTAGGAAAATCTCATGGCTATGAAATATTTAATGTTTTGCATTGCATTTATTCTGTCGGCGTCTGTATTTGCGCAGGAAATAAAACCGGTCGACTCAAAAATCACGAATGTTACAGTGTTTTTGAATAGAGCTCAAATTACCCGCGAAGTAAAGACCAGGCTTGACGCCGGGAAAACGAATGTCGTTATCAAGGGACTTACTTCTCAGCTTGATCCTCAGAGCATTCAAGTGGAAGGCAAAGGTGCGTTTATGATTTTAGGGATCAGTCATCAGCAAAATTATCTCAGTGAACTCAATATGCCGAAGTCGCTGGTGATGTTACGTGATTCCATTGAATTGCTCCAACGACAACTGACTCTTGAAACAACCCAGAAAGAAATCCTGAACAAAGAAGAGCAGATGTTGTTGACCAACCAGAAAATCGGTGGAACAAATCAGAACCTGACTGTGACAGAGTTAAAGGCAATGGCTGATTTTTTTCGTTCACGCTTGCGCGATATTGCGAATGAAAAAATAAAAGTGGATGTGCTCATAAAAAAATTCAATGAGCGTATCCAAAAATTACAGAACCAAGCCAATGAGCAGAATGAATTGTATTCCCGAAATACTAGTGAAGTTATAGTAGCCATTTCTTCAGAATCTTCGACTGCAGCGGAGTTCACGTTAAACTATGTTGTGGGCAATGCTGGCTGGATTGCACAATATGATTTGCGGGCAACAAATACGAAAAGTCCGGTTCAATTGAATTATAAGGCGAATGTTTTTCAAGCCACAGGTGAAGAGTGGAGAAATGTTCACTTGAAATTATCGACAGCAAACCCATCACTTGGGGGTCTGAAGCCAGAATTGTCACCGTGGTTTTTAAGTTTCTATGAACCAGTAATGCGAGCATTGGAAGGGAGAAGTGCTGGTGTTAGACTAAAATATGGGGCACGAGCGCCGAGTGCGCCTGCGGAAATGGACAAAGCCGAGGAGTCTATGGCTACTAAAGCAGAGACAGTGGCTGATTTTGTCAGCACGATTCAGACATCACTAAATACAGAATTTGAAATTGCTTTGCCTTACACAGTCTCCTCGTCGAGCAAGCCAACAACTGTTGATATTCGAAATCACGAGTTAAAAGCTTCCTACCAATATTCTGTTTCGCCAAAACTAGATAACGATGCATTCTTAATGGCACGCGCTACAGGTTGGGAGGACTTAAGTTTGTTGCCAGGAGAGGCAAATGTTTTCTTTGAAGGCACTTTCGTGGGAAAAAGTTATATCGATCCAAACAGTGTGCGCGATACACTGGCTGTTTCATTAGGAAGAGACAAGCGTATCGTAGTGAAACGTGAGAAGCTAAAAGATTTCAGTTCACGAAAGGCAATCGGTACAAATCAACGGGACAGCTATGCGTATCAAATATCCGTGCGAAACACAAAGAATGAACCGATCACAATAGTAGTGGAGGATCAACTCCCGATCTCACAGAATAGTCAGATTGAAGTAACGCCAACTGATTTCGGAGGTGCACTTTATAACAAGGTCACCGGAAAATTAACCTGGACAATGACTCTTTCTTCCAACGAGACGAAAAAAGTATCATATAAATTTGAGGTTAAATATCCGAAAGACAAAATCGTGAATGGCCTTGAATAGCCTGGAATCTCAATTCAAAAAAATACTTCCTGCACAGGAATAATAATTACGACATTCTGTCAAAAAACATTCAATAACACATCGGATAAGTTGGCATCATCTTATCCGATGTGTTAATTTTGGATAGTTATAACCTATATAGTTGGCATGATCAAATCTATAGCGAGGCAGCTTTTTGTTGCTCTCTCATTCCCCGTTTCTTTATTTTCTCAGGATCTGGATTCACTACTCAAAATGAGCGCTTTCACTGAAGAGAGTGAACTTCAAAAAATGTTAAACAAAAACCTGACGGTCTCTTCTTCAAAGTCATTAACTACGCGCGAGACTCCGGGAATTATCAGTGTCATAACTGCTGAAGAAATTCAGAATGCTGGTGCGCGCGATATTACGGACGTTCTACGGCTCGTACCGGGCTTTGACATTGGTCAAGATCTACAGTTTGTAATGGGCATCGGATTGCGAGGCAATTGGGCTAATGAAGGAAAAGTTTTAGTGATGATGGATGGTCAGCCGTTCAACGAATTGCTATATCAAACAGTGGCAATCGGAAACCGCTTTCCCGTGGATGCAATTGAACGAATTGAGATTATTCGCGGACCGGGTTCCGCCATTTATGGTGGCTCTGCAGAATATGGGGTGATCAACATTATAACAAAGGCCGCAGAATCACTAAACGGTGTTGCTGTGTATGGCACAGGTGGCTTTCACGCGGATGCAACAGGCAGAAAAAATATGGGCGTGATGATGGCGAAGCGTACCAAAGATTTCGCGGTGGACTTTTCAGTGTTTAGAGGAAAGGGCATTGTGAGCGATCAACAATATCAGGACTTGTACCAGGAAAGTGACGTTCAGAATCTTGCGAAGACAACTTCCTCTGACCCGCTCA
>CBQWHS010000673.1:0-3090 GCA_967728665.1 uncultured Chryseosolibacter sp.
CTTGCGATATTAATAGAAAAACAAATTGCCAGTAGTACTATAACATGAGCCCTCAAAGTATTAAAGAAATTTGGTTTGCCGTTCATATTGTATTTGCCTGTTGGTTGCTTATTCATCAAACTATTTCACTAATAATTTAATGAAAATAAGAAGGGCCACCTCCGATCAACAAATTTAAATGAGACAAATCCTGAGAGTCTAAAAATGCATTGTTTGACAAAGATTGGCTCGTGGTGGTATCCCATTTAATTATTTTTCAACCCATAGTGATCCCTCTGAAATTAAATACGTGCGTGGCTTGCAATACGCCATGATTTCAAATACACAAATTATTTGACCTTGTGGCAATTTGTTTTCCTGTGATTACGAACATCGTAGTTGCAATTTATCAACGCAACTTGACCATTACCTGCTTCTGTTGAGGCCGATGAAGGACATGAATGAACTGGTTAATCAATCTGAAACCTTGGACTGGTTCGATGGCACAAATTTTTAAGCGGCTGCATACATACCATTATTTGTTTACCCATGCAGCCTGTTATAACTTTATTCAAACCTGAGTTTTTAGAATACTTTGAGCTTTTTCGACAATTGAACATTCATCCTGGTGACGTGAAGGAGTGTGAATATTATTATACATATAGCCCGCCGCGCAGCAGACTTACCGAAATTTTAAGGGCGCTAAGACAACATAGTGTGACCCATGGTCTCCATTTTGAAAAGCATCCGGAAAACAATCCCCAAGAAAATCATCTTGAACCCGTTTCGATTTGAAAACGCTATAAAACAGTAACTACTCCGATTAACAATACAATCACTTTCTACGCAGGTAGATGTTTTCATGAGGAATAGAAATGGTGAATTTGGTCCATTTACCCTTTTCAGAATCAACATAGATTTCTCCATAAAGTCTTTCGACAGTTTCCTTCACGATGTATAAGCCAAGGCCAGATCCTTGAGAACGATCGGTAGCGCGGAAAAACATTTCGAATACCCGGCTGAGATATACCTTATCGATCCCAATACCATTGTCTTCTATCTCCATCTTCCAAATCGTTTTTCCTTTTTCAAACATAATCCGCACATCGTGTGATTCCTTTCGGTCATCACGGTATTTCACACTATTGCCAATCAAGTTGTTTAAAATGATCTTAAGCCTGTTGCGATCACTCATAACCGTTGCATTCTCATTCACATCGATCACAAAATTCATTACATCCATACCAGGATAAAATTTTATATCGGATATACTTTCCTGGATCAACGCATACAAATTCACTTCTTCATAAACGACTTCCAAACTTGAATTCTGGGAGTATTGGATCATATTTAATATTACATCTTCCAGCTTTTTTACACTCCGTTCAATGTGGTCGATGTAGGTGCCGATTTCTTCGTTCTCATTTTGTCTTCGTGCAAGTTCAATCAGGCCTGACACAGATTTCATAGGCGCTATCAGATCATGCGAAGCGCTATAGACAAATGCATCAAGTTCTTTAATGGTTTTATTGAGCTGATGAATTGTCTCATTCAATTTTTTCGTGCGCTGATCCACCACCTGCTCCAGTGTTTGGTTGATCTCCTGTAAATTCCGTTTCGCCTCACTGAGTAAAAGATTCTGCTCGGTGATCATTTGTTGTTGCGCGGTCATTTCATCATTCTGCGCCGTTAGCTCTTCGTTTTGCGCAGCAAGCTCATGATTTTGCTTTTGTATTTCCTGGCCTTGAATGTTTACCAAGTGTTCAAGCTCTTTTTTACGTTGCTTGAGTTGATAGGTGCGATAGCGATAATAAACATATCCTCCCACCACAAAAATGAAGAACGCGATCCAGCGGAAATATCTTGTCTTCCACCACGGTGTTTGGATAATAATGGTCAGGGATTTTTGTGGTCCCCACCTCCTGCCGTTAAAGGATGCTCTCACAATGAGCGTATACGATCCGGGATCAAGGTTGGTGAACGTGACACTGTGTTTGTTGCCGATGTTTTGCCAGTCATCGTTAAATCCGATCATCTTATAGCTATAGGTTATTTTATCCGGAGACAAAAAATTAAGCGCCGAAAAGTCGAACGTGATCAGGCGTGAACTAGTGTGGGGCAGGTCAAGCGTTTGTGTTTCGGTTATACTTTGTTTTAGAAAATCACTTCCAGGTTTTACCTCTTCATTAAAGATGCTGAAACCAGTAAACACAACATCCAATGAATTCTGATTATCGGTGAATGCATGCGGCTTAAAAACATTAAACCCTTGCGTGCCTCCAAAGAGCAAACGTCCATCGGATGTTCGCAAGGCAGCATTCCTGTTAAACGTGGTTCCTTGAACTCCATAGTCGGAATCAAACGCAGTGAACACGGTGTCAGCCTCATTAAAATGAACAAGGCCTTTGTTGGTACTCAACCATAAACTTCCCTGCTCACCTTTTTGAATCGAAAGCACAATGTTATCGGGCAGCCCGTCACGCTCATCCAGGATGTGAAATGTATGCGCAAGAAAGTTGTATTGACAAAGACCGCTACCATAGGTTCCGATCCATATTTTTCCGTCATCTTCCAACAACGCTTTTACACGCAGGTCAGGCAGGGATCTTCCTTTTCTATCAGGGCCATTAATTTCTATAACTGAATCTTTAGCCGGCAAGTATCCCATCAACAGTCCATACGACCCAACCCAAAGTGTATGGTCAGAAGAAATCAAAATGGTTTGTGCCTGAACATTTCTAAAAAGCTTGTTGATGTTTCCTTTCAATATATGCCCGATGTGATGGAACGCTCCTGTACGAGGATCCAATCTGTTTACACCACGGTTGGTCCCAACCAAAAGATAACCTAACGAGTCTTTCTGAATAGACCATACTGTGTTGGCTGCAATGGTTGTGCTGTCATCGTTGTCATGCATGAACTGCTTCCATCCGCCATGGCCATCGAGATAGATCAAGCCATTCTGGAACGAGCCCACCCATAATCCACGTCCATCACTGAAGAGTGAAGTGACCACGTTGACGTGCGCAAGTTTTTCAGGAAATGAATATCGATGGACAACGCCATCCTTTAAATAATGAAGTCCTCCTCCATCTGTGCCTACCCAGATCG
>CBQWHS010000674.1:0-3077 GCA_967728665.1 uncultured Chryseosolibacter sp.
GACTCGGTTAATTCAAAGTTCGTGACTGCTCTTGTGACGTTTGAAGACAAACGTTTTTTCGATCACATGGGCATTGATATGCTTTCGCTTGGCAGAGCATTTAAACAAAACATTGCTGCGGGAAAAATTGTGAGCGGCGGAAGCACAATCAGTATGCAGGTAATCCGCCTCGCAAGAAAAAATAAATCGCGAACGATCTTTGAAAAGTTTATTGAAGCGCTGCTCGCAACCAGGCTGGAATGGCGATACTCCAAAGATGAAATACTTTCCTTGTATGCGGCACACGCCCCTTTTGGTGGAAACGTAGTCGGTGTTGAAGCAGCATGCTGGCGTTATTTCGGCCGCGAACCAGAATCCCTTTCGTGGGGCGAAGCCTCGCTGCTGGCAGTTCTTCCCAATGCCCCTTCGCTCATTCATCCCGGCAAAAATCGTTCGACACTGAAGGCGAAGCGTGACAATCTTCTAAAAAAGCTCAAGGAAAAAAATGTCATTGACGAATTCACATATTCATTAGCAATACAAGAGCCGTTGCCGGATGCACCCCAGCCGTTGCCGCGACATGCATCGCATTTATTATCACGGGCGGAATCCGAAGGCAATAAGGGATCAAGAGTTCGTTCAACGCTTGACTTCGAATTGCAGAAACGTTGTGAACAAATTCTTGCCGATCACCATCAACGCCTGAAGGGAAATCAAATTTACAATGGCGCCATCCTCGTGCTTGATGTCAACACCGGTAACACGCTTGCTTATGTTGGCAATACAACACCAGCGGAAAAGGAGCGGCATGCTGACAAAGTTGATGTTGTCAATTCGCCACGCAGTACCGGAAGTATCTTGAAGCCATTTCTATATGCTGCCATGTTGGACGAAGGCATAATCCTGCCAAAGACGATTTACCCGGATATTCCAACGATCATTAATGGATTTGCACCGCAGAATTTTTCAAAGGAATACGACGGTGCAGTCGCGGCAGACAAAGCTTTGATCCGATCGCTTAACGTTCCCGCGATTCATATGCTTCGCGATTATCGTTATGAGAAGTTTTACAACCTCTTGGGAAATGTTGGAATGTCAACATTAAAATATCCGGCAGATCATTACGGGCTTTCCATCATACTCGGAGGTGCTGAAGGTACGTTGTGGGAGATCACAGGCATGTATGCATCCATGGCGAGAACATTAAATAACTTCTTTTCATCTGCAGGATCAACGCATTATTCAAAGAATGATTTTCATCCACCAAAATATCTGGACCAAGGAGAAACTGTTTCATCAAAAGATGAAAATTCATGGTTAAGTGCCGCGTCAATTTACCAAACCTTCGATGCGTTGAAAGAAGTTTATCGGCCCGGAGAAGAAACGGGATGGCGTTATTTTTCAAATTCAAAAACAATCGCGTGGAAGACGGGTACTAGCTTCGGCTTTCGCGATGGCTGGGCCGTTGGTGTTACGCCCGACTATGCTGTTGGTATTTGGGTTGGCAACGCGGACGGAGAAGGACGACCTGGTCTTACAGGAACAGATGCCGCAGCTCCGATTTTATTCCACGTGTTCGATCAGCTTCCTGCAAATTATTGGTTCGATCGACCTGAATCGGAAATGGAGAAAATTCTGACGTGTAAAAAAAGTGGCTTTCGAATTTCTGAAACTTGTGAAGACAGCGACACAACGTGGACTTCGAAGCAGGGATTAAAAACAACTGCCTGCACTTACCATAGGCGTATTCATCTTTCAAAAAATTCCAACGTTCAGGTAAACACCGGATGTGCTACGCTGTCTGAGATCAGGCATGAGAAATGGTTTGTCCTTCCACCTATCCAGGAATATTATTTCAAATCAAAAAATTCGTCTTACAAAGCGTTGCCTCCGTTCAGACACGGTTGTTCGAGTGCTTCGCAAGAGGCTAAAATGGAGCTGGTTTATCCGAAACCAGACTCAAGAATTTTCATCCCACGTGATGTAGACGGAAAGCATCAGCAGACAATTTTCGAACTTGCTCACAGTAATCCCAACACATCTGTTTATTGGCACTTGGACGGCCAATTTCTGGGAACGACAAAAAAACTTCATCAATTCACACTTGTTCCAAAGGAAGGGCGACACACATTAACCGTTGTAGATGAAGCCGGTGAATCGATCGAGCGACATTTTGAGGTAATCTCTAAAATGTAAATGCCTCATATTCTTTAATTTATAAAAATTCGCTAACTTTCTGTTACCTAATTAACTCTGTGCTATGAAGTTGTTCATATTTTTTGCACGGGTAGGCCTGCTCCTCTCACTTTTAATTAGTTCGCTTGCCGCTCATGCTTCCTTAAAACAAGATCACTTTAATGATCGGAATCATTATGTTGTAATCGGCGCATTCGTTCAAAAAGAAAATGCATTGAAGTTCACTGCTGGCGCCGAAAAATACAGCCTGAGTGCGACATGCGATTTAAATCCGAATCGAAACCTGTATTATGTTTTTGTATTGATCACGGCCGATCTCGACAAGGCAGTAGACGAAGCGTTGCGAATCCGGAAAGCTAGTCCTTATACTGATACGTGGGTGTATCATGGCACCATGGGCGGAATTGAAATTTCACAATCAACCGAGTCCGGCAAAACAAATATTTCTGCCGGGAAGGACATCAACCCAGTAACACAACAAGAAATCCGAAATATTTCCTCTCAGGAAGAAGCCAAGGAAAATAAGAAAGTTTCCGCCGATTCTACATTGGTAAGTGGACCTCCTTTAGCCTCAGCTTCTGAAGGTCCAGCATTTCCCGTTGGCGAAGTGAAGCCAGTAAATTTATCCGTTGAAGAAATACCTACTAAGAATTTTGTTTTTCAAGTATACCGGGCTGTTGATTCCAGGTATGTGGAAGGCGATGTGGATGAAATAGATCTGGAGAAGACAAGGAAGATGGCGAGCTTCAAAGCAAACACTTCTGTTAAGGTCGCGGGGCCTGCGTCAAAGTCGGGAAACGTTACGTTCATCTGCGAGATTTTTGGTTATCGAAAAGTGCAGAAAGAGTTCAGTTTCAAGACGCAGTCAAAAGAGCCGGTGTTAATGGATGAAGCAAAAAATA
>CBQWHS010000675.1:0-3074 GCA_967728665.1 uncultured Chryseosolibacter sp.
GAGCTTTTCAATTGAAATATTCATTAGCTGGGAAGCAAATTCCGGAGTGGTGAAAAATATGCCACTGCTTTTCGGTGTCGGTTTTTTTATGTCGAGAGAGCCATTGGAAGTATACATGGCATATCGGCTGATTGTTTTTTTTGCTTCTTCAGAATCGGTTGAAAAAAATACGGCTGACTTTACTCCTTTTTCACGTGCAATAGCGAGGGACGTTCGATAACTTTCATCCTTTCCGACGAGAATTAATACAACTTTATCTTTGACATCGAGTTGATCGAAATCTTCCTTACGACCTTTACCTGCAAATAGTAGAGGATAAGAAACTTCGCCACCGGAGTCAGCACTGCCGAAATAAACGATGTCACCAAAATTCGCGAACTTTTTCCCGCCGACCTTCACATAGATGTCGTCAGGGGCGGAAGAGTATAAATTTATAGGTTGCAGATACGAGCCATTGACAGGTCCAGTCAATCCAAGGTCTTCAAAATGAGCGCTGATGAAGGCCGCGGCCATTTTTTGACCACGTTTGCCTGTCGCCCGGCCTTCCATGGCGTCGGACGCAATAATGTCTAGATATTCTTTAAGTTCCGAAGGTGAAATTTGATCACCATACTTTTGGGCCACTGGATCCTGTGCTGAAACACCTTTGACGATGACAAGCAGCAACAGTAGAAAACTGAGTCTGAGTTTCATTAGGGTAAGTTTAGGTGGCGCAAAACTAAACCGTTTGTTTAATTTACAAACGGTTTAAATGGTGAAGAATGACCAAATTTTTAAGGACGGAAAATTCGAAACGTTCTTGCATTTTCTTCTGTTTAATGTGTTTTAACTCAGTTACCTTTGCATGTTTCTAGCGAGAAATTGTTCCGCAAAACGTTCTTAACAAGGAAATAATAACGATCAATGAAAATAAATTCCCACTACCAAGAAAAATTTGAATCCCGACACATCGGTCCTGATGCGAGCCAGACCTCCGAAATGTTGAAATTTGTAAAGGCAGGATCAATCGATGAACTTATCGATCAAACGATTCCAAAGAGCATCCGCTTAAAAAGCGCTCTGAACCTTCCTGCGGCCCAGTCTGAATTTGAATTTTTAAAGGCTTTTCGGAAACTATCGCTTAAAAACAAAGTTTTCAGATCGTTTATCGGAGCCGGATATTATAACACCATCACTCCCGGTGTCATACTTCGAAATATTCTTGAAAATCCAGGTTGGTACACTGCTTATACTCCTTACCAGGCAGAAATTGCTCAAGGTCGGCTTGAGGCGCTGATCAACTACCAAACGATGATCATCGATCTAACGGGAATGCAGATCGCCAATGCGTCACTTCTTGATGAAGCCACAGCCGCGGCAGAGGCGATGCACTTATTGTTTGCTTCGCGCAAGCCATCGAAGAAAAATGCAACGAAATTCTTCATCGATGAAAATACATTTCCTCAGACAATCGACGTGCTTAAAACCCGTGCAACGCCGATCGGTGTCGAATTGGTTATTGGAGATGTTCAGAAATTAGACGTCAGAAGTTCTGATCTCTTTGCAGTGTTTATTCAAAATCCCGATAACAACGGAGCCATAAAAGATTATACATCATTCATTGCAGCAGCCCACGAGAAGGAAACATTTGTAGTTGTTGCAAGTGATCTGATGAGTTTGGTATTGATGAAATCTCCTGGCGAAATGGGAGCTGATGTTGTCGTTGGATCGTCTCAGCGCTTTGGAGTTCCAATGGGATTTGGTGGTCCTCATGCAGCTTTTTTTGCCACGAAGGACGACTTCAAAAGACAAATGCCAGGACGAATCATCGGTGCCTCAATCGATGCATCGGGAAATCCCGGATATCGTATGGCACTGCAGACTCGCGAACAACATATCCGCAGAGAGAAGGCAACGTCAAATATCTGCACAGCACAAGTGCTTCTTTCAGTGATGGCTGGAATGTATACGGTTTATCATGGCGCAGAAGGTTTGAAAAAAATTGCCGGACGAATTCACGGACTTGCAAGTTCTCTTGACGCAGGCATAAAAAATCTCGGCCTTAAGCAAGTCAATGAATACTTTTTTGATACGTTGAAGGTTGCTGTTGGGGATGCAAAGGCGGTGAAAGCTGAAGCTGAAAAACGCGAATTCAATTTCCGTTATTTTGATAATCAACACATCGGAATTTCCTTCGACGAAACAACTACTGCCGAAGATGTTGCCATCATTATTGATATTCTCGCTGTAGCTGAAAAGAAAAAATCGATTAACAGTTCTGTCAATGGGCATACCATCAGCTGGCCAGCTTCATTAGTTCGCAAGTCATCATTCATGACGCATCCGGTGTTCAACTCTCACCACTCTGAGCATGAGATGTTGCGATACATAAAAAAACTTGAGAATAAAGATTTGTCAATGGTTCATTCGATGATCTCCCTGGGATCGTGTACGATGAAACTTAACGCGACGTCAGAAATGATTCCGGTAACGTGGCCTGAGCTTGGAAATATTCACCCATTCGCTCCTGCAGACCAGACAAGAGGATATCAGGAACTAACTTCAAATCTCGAAGTTTGGTTAAAGGAAATAACAGGCTTTACAGGTGTGTCGCTTCAACCGAACAGTGGAGCACAGGGAGAATATGCCGGCCTTATGGTAATTCGCGCATATCATCAAAATAGAAATGAAGCTCATCGACACATTGCCTTGATCCCAGCTTCGGCGCACGGCACAAATCCTGCAAGCGCAGTCATGGCAGGGATGGATGTTGTTGTTGTGAAATCAGACGAAGAAGGAAAAATTGATGTTGCTGATTTGAAAGTAAAAGTCGAACAGCACAAAGCAAATCTTTCGTGTCTAATGGTAACGTATCCTTCAACGCATGGGGTGTTCGAAGAATCGATTATCGACATATGTAAAATTATCCACGAGGCAGGTGGGTTGGTCTATATGGATGGCGCAAACATGAATGCACAGGTTGGATTGACATCACCTGCAAACATTGGCGCGGATGTCTGCCATTTAAATCTTCACAAAACATTTTGCATACCACACGGTGGTGGCGGCCCCGGCATGGGACCGATTTGTGTTAA
>CBQWHS010000676.1:0-3073 GCA_967728665.1 uncultured Chryseosolibacter sp.
TCGCTTTAAAAGCCTCCGCATCACATATTGTAGGTGGTGAATTTGAGTTGATCTATCTCTCGCCGAATCAGTACCGCCTTAGCCTGATCTATTATTTTGATGTGATCAATAATGGATTCAACGGAGTTCCTCCACAACAGCAAGAGCCAACCATTACAGCAGCCATTTTCAGGAAAATTGACAATGCGTTTATACGCAACGTTGTGCTCACATATTCGTCAACGACACGGGTGTCCTACACGCAACCATCGTGTTCGAAAGGCGAAATCGTAACTGATAAATTAATTTACACTACCACCATAACATTATCCGATGCACAGTTTGGCAGCCCGGAAGGATATTACGTGGTGTGGGAAAGATGCTGTCGCAATTACACCATTACAAATATTCTCAGCGACCCTCCGGCTGGCACTAATTCTGCAAACACTGCCGGACAAACATTTTATCTTGAGTTTCCTCCAGTTGTGAAAGACGGCCAACCGTTCATCAATTCATCGCCAAAACTTTTTCCTCCCCTTAACGATTACGCTTGTCCCAACAGACCATACTACGCAGACTTCGCCGGAACAGATGATGACGGAGATTCTCTGATATACACCTTGACCGTACCCTTGAGTACGCATCAAACTGTTGCAGTTCCACCGTTACTCCCAGCACCCTTTCCTTTAGTAAAATGGCGCGCTCCTTATAATTTTAATAACGTTGTTGGTGGTCATCCTGATCTTAAAGTAAGTGATGCTGGTTTCTTGACTGTGACACCAACCACTACAGGACTTTTTGTGTTCGCTGTAAAATGCGAAGAGTTTCGAAAGGGCGTTAAGCTTGGCGAAGTAAGACGTGATTTTCAGATGCTGGTGGTTGACTGTCCAGCAGCCGAAGCTCCGAAGATCGTTGGGAAAAAATTAAGTGATGCGGGCTTTATTGAAGATAACCTGTCCGTTACTTTTTCCAATGAGGTATCGGATGAGAATCGTTGCGTTGAAGTTCGCGTGTCTGATGCTGATGCATCGAAGGCTGACCAGAATTTTTCAGAGAACATTACGCTCCGTGCGATACCGCTGAATTTCAAGAAAGATATTTCCGGAATTTTACCTGTTCCGTCTTCTGTAACCCTGACAAATGGCAGTACAAAGACTTTTAGAATTTGTTTCGATCGATGTCCACCATTTGAAGGAGGACCGTTCCAGGTTGGAATAATTGCTTACGACGATGCGTGCAGCCTTCCGTTGTCGGATACGTTGAGAGTGACTGTAAATCTTGAGCCACCGGATAACACAAATCCTTTCTTCACGACGCCAAATTTTGCGAAAGTTGTTAATGAAGGAGAAAAGGTACTAATTCCTATTGAAGGCGTGGACCTTGATGATGATCCATTGGTAGTGGGAGTTATAACGGATGGATTTCAGCTTGATAAAGTTGGAATGCGGTTCATAAATATTGAACAAAAAAATGGATTGTACCGAACGACGCTTGAGTGGGATTCGAGGTGCAACATGTACGATTTCACAAAGAAGACAAATTTCACTGTACGAATTTTCATAGAAGATCAGGATGACTGTCTATATACTCATCCAGCTATAATGACCATTAATCTTGGTATTATCCTTCCCGGTAATAACGATCCATTGATTTCCACTGATCTGCCACCGGATGCGCTGACAAACGGAATTACGCGGGAGATTTATGATAAGATTGAGTTTAATGTTTTTGGTAAGGATAAAGACAAAGACTTGTTACTCCTTCGTGGAAATGGAATTGGTTATAGTCTCACAAAATATGGAATTACTTTTCCAAGAGTTGCTGGCGTACCAGTTCCTGATCAGATCCAATCAAAATTTGTCTGGGATCTCGCTTGTGAAAAATTTAACCTTAAAGAAAAAAGCGACTTCGATCTCAGGTTCGTCGTTGTCGACAGTACCAACAAATGCAGGTTTTATAAATCGGATACGTTACTGGTGAAAGTGAAAGTTTTGCCTCCAACGAATCATAAACCGGTTTTATCCATCACGAACGTGAACAACGATTTGAATTTTGTGAACAATGAGCAATCGATCGTTCTCGGCCAGCAAATTTCACTTGCTCTCAATTCAATTGATGAAGACAAAGCGCCTTTAGACAATATTACAATTGATCTCATTGATGCTGAAGGTAACGTTGCGCCCGAAGGTTATCTTTTCGAGCCGGCGAGCGGAGCCGGGTCGGCACAAACGACTTTCTCCTGGCTTCCTACGTGTTCAATTTTTCAGAATGGTGTTTACGAAAACAATTACACATTCAAGTTTAGAACTGCTGACAACCGTTGCGTAAGTATGAAAGCAGATACTGTTGAAATGAAGATCAATATTAAAGATGTGGAGGCTGGCGATCTTGAATTTTTACCACCGAATATAATCACGCCAAACGGTGATCCATTTAATGAATTTTTTGCAATGGTTCGTGAAGATCCTGAAACCGGACAGTTGTTGAGCATTTTGCCTCCGGATAACTGTGTCGGAACATTTGTCGGGATAAATATTTATAATCGTTGGGGGAAAGAAGTTTTCGAGAGTGAAAGCCGGGATTTCAAATGGTATCCAAAAAATGAAGCAGCGGGTGTCTATTTTTATACTTTGAAATATAGTAACCGGGAATATAAAGGCAACATCACGTTGAGAAATTAGAGTTGGTTGCGTTCATTGTTTGTTTGCTTTGAACAAATGTGTTGCCTTCATTTTTTCATTCGATAAATCAGCAACTCAAAAATCAACCAAATGATGATCTCCTGGGGAATAATCGGATGTGGTGATGTGTGTGAAGTGAAGAGCGGGCCTGCATTTAATAAAGTACCAAATTCGAAACTCATAGCCGTGATGAGACGTGATGCCAGCAAAGCAGAAGACTTTGCCAGGCGTCACAATGTTCCAAAATTTTATTCCGATGCGAACGAGTTAATTCACGATCCTCAAATCAATGCCATCTACATTGCCACACCACCGTCTTCGCACGAAGACCATACCCTTGAAGCGCTCAAAGCAAAAAAGCCAGTGTATGTTGAGAAGCCGGTCACTGTAGATTCCGCATCCTGCAAAAGGAT
>CBQWHS010000677.1:0-3060 GCA_967728665.1 uncultured Chryseosolibacter sp.
CTTTACTTGTCATTATCGCTGCCGTGATCTACTTCGTGAATCCTATTGATTTGATTCCTGATCTCGTGCCAGTGCTTGGTCTTTCTGATGACTTTGCAGTTTTGGTTTGGGTGTACAATACCGTGAGCAGCGAAGTTGATAAATTCACTACGTGGGAAAAATCCAGAATTTCCGGTTGAAAACCACGGATGCAGCAAAAGTTACCCGCCGATGATTCACTTTGCGGGCTAAGGGGAAAAAGGTATTTTCATCCATGAGTCAAAAGAACTCCAGCCTTTTTAAAATTGTTTTTTTCATAGGCCTATCGTTTTTTACCTTTTCGGCATATTCACAAAAGATCTCAATTTTCAGAGGAATCGTTCGCGATGCAACCACTAAGGAGCCAATTCCATTCGCGGCTATATTTTTAGCTAACACTTCATTCGGCACATCAGCAACGGAAAGTGGTTCATTTAGCATTGACAAAATTCCTGATGGAAAGTATGATGTAATTGTATCTTCTGTTGGCTACGTCAAAATAACTTATGCAATCCAGTTTCCGTCCGCTGAAAATTCGTTTGCGTTTGAACTTCAGCCTGATGTAAAGCAATTGAAAACTGTGGTTATAGAGGCGAACGAAAAAGCACGTAAGGCTTATTACAGATTATTTGTTAAATTTTTTCTAGGCGAGACTCAAAACGCGCAACATTGTTCGATTGAGAACCCGGATGATATCTATTTTGATTACGATGCAAGTCACAAAATTCTGACTGCTCAGGCTGATAAATCATTGATCGTAATCAACCATGCTCTGGGTTACAAAATCCATTATTTGCTTGAAGAATTTAAATATGACGAAAACAAACAGACCCTTCGTGTTTTTGGTATTCCGAGATTCGAAGAATTACAACCGGAAACGGAATCCCAAATGCGGAAATGGACAAGAGCGCGTGACGAAGCGTACTTTGGATCTTTGAATCACTTTATGTTCTCGCTTCTCCACCGTAGCCTGGAGGCGAACAAATTCAGAATTACAGCAATGTCTGAGGACAGACCTCTACTTGAATCGAATTTCTTTGCTGATTCACTTACCAATAAATTTGAATTTAAAGGTCAGTTACGCGTTCGTTATTTTGGCGAGAATGAAGAATACAACTATCGTAACAATGCGAAACTTCCCAAACCTGAACAATATTCCGTGTTACAATTTCTGGAACCCAGCCTCACTATTTATCAAAATGGTTATTTCGAGAACTATAAAAGTCTGGAATTGGAGGGATATCTTGCATGGAGCACCGTTGTTTCGGAGATAGTACCGCTCGAGTTTGAACCCCATCGTAAACGAAAGTAAAATCATGATCGCCGTCATTCAACGCGTAACCGAAGCTTCGGTGGAGATCGGTGGCAAAACACAAGCAGAAATTCAAAAGGGTTTGTTAGTCCTTGTTGGTATTGAAGATGCAGACAATGACGAAGACATCATTTGGCTTGCTTCGAAAATTGTCAACTTAAGAATCTTTAATGACATTAATGGAGTAATGAATGTAAGCGTGAAAGACGATGGAGGCGAAATCATTGTTGTAAGTCAATTCACCCTGCAAGCCAGTACAAAGAAAGGAAATCGTCCTTCTTACATAAAAGCTGCGAAGCCTGAGATTGCAATTCCGCTGTATGAAAAATTTAAAACCGAAGTTGGAACACAGCTTGAAAGACCTGTCCAGTCTGGAGTCTTTGGCGCGGATATGAAAGTAAGGTTGTTGAACGATGGGCCGGTAACGATTTTGATTGACACGAAGAACAAGAGTTGAAAGCAAAAGGCAAAAAGAGTAAAAGTTGAAAGTAAAAAGTAAAAACCAAATGAAAGTCATCGTAGAGTCAGTCACTAAAATTCAGATGATGGTAAGTAGATTTTCAAATCATACGTATGGCAAAATGTTGTGTTTTGCTTTATTCTTTTTTACAGTATCAAATTTTGTCAGTGCACAAAACAAGTACGGCCTAAAGGCGATGACACTAGCGGAGTACAAGGCAAGCATAAAAGCAAATCCTGAAAAGGAATTAATCGACCTCGAGAAATTTGTTCCAGGGCTGGTGATGGACATTCGCTATGCAACAACAAATAATTTCACAGGCGAGAAGATTTACAACATGGCGAAAGCCTATGCACGCAAACCCGTAGCCGAAGCATTGAAAAAAATTCAAGCTGAGCTGAAAGCGAAAGGTTTGGGTATTAAAATGTTTGACGCTTACAGACCATATAAAGCCACCGTAAAGTTTTATGAAGTTTATAAGGACACAACATATGTTGCATCGCCTTATCGTGGTTCGAGACACAATCGCGGATGTGCCTTAGATCTTACCGTAATTGATTTGAAAACCGGGAAGGAACTTCAGATGCCAACGGAATACGATTCATTTAAAAAAGAAGCGTGGCCATCAACTCCGGTAGCAGACCCGACGATTCGAAAAAATCGGCAGCTCCTTATAGATGTAATGGAAAAAAATGGTTTCAAAGTAAACGGTTCTGAATGGTGGCACTACGATTTTAAAGGCTGGAAAAAGTTTGAGGTGATGGATATTGATTTTGAGGAAATAAATTAAAATGCCCATGGTATCCCTTGCCGTTGATTGTTAGCCTTTCCAAAATTTCCGTAACTTGTTTACATGGATTATAGGGACTATATAGAAATTGATGCTTCGATAAGATTCGGAAGGCCATGCATTAAAGGAACCAGAATTTCGGTATACGATGTGCTGGGTTGGATGGCCTCAGGAATGTCGGTTGATGAAATTCTTAAGGACTTTCCTCAACTGCGAAAAGAGCAAATTTTGGCCTGCCTGGCATACTCAGCTGACATGGAGCGAAGAGTGAAAGTAGTGTCTTGACATTAATAACTCAACTGATGCTACCTCACTATAACAAAATTCCATCATGTCGCTCCTGATCGATGAGAACATTTCCCACAGAATTGTTACTAAGCTGATCGAATATTTTCCGGGCACTATTCATGTAACACAAATTGAAAATAGCCGGTTGAATGATTTTCAAATTTATAAAACTGCAAAGGACAAAAATCTAAT
>CBQWHS010000678.1:0-3048 GCA_967728665.1 uncultured Chryseosolibacter sp.
GCCTTACAAATTAATGCAGGTGGCAATACCATTCGGCCTTGGCGTGCGTTTTAGGCTTACAGAAGTTATGGACTTTTCAGCTGAATTAGGATTCCGTTATTTGTTCACCGATTACATTGATGATGTGAGTCAGAATTATGTTGATCTTGGTGTGTTAAAGAGCGATTTGGCTAAGGCGATGTCTTATCGTTCAAACGAAAGCACAACGGTAACATCAAGTCAATTGTTGCCTACAGTAGCCCGTGATGGAAACACGTATAATTTGCTTCCTGGCTATGGCTCAGAATTTAAAGACAACATGAGAGGAAATAAAAATGATCGTGATGTCTTCATGGTCACTACCTTCCGGCTGACGTACATTATCGGCAAAACATTTCATCGTGCTAAATTCAGATAATGATTTTTTCAAAAGGACTTTCTCTCACATTACTACTTCAATTTTTTGCAGTCACAATTAGTCTGGCCCAACGTTCGGAAGTTGGTTTTGGGCTCGGCACATTCAATTACACCGGCGACCTCGCACGCTCGTATAACTTTCTAAATTCGAAACCTGCAGGAACTGTCTTTTACCGTTCAAACTTTTCAAAAGTTGCAAGTTTCAGAGTGGGTCTCACTGCCGGAAAAATTGGCGCAAGTGATGCCCGCCCTATTGACGCTTTTGCTCAGAAGAGAAAGGCCTCTTTCAATCTTTTTCTTTTTGAAGTTTCAGGAGTAGTCGAATATCATTTTTTAAACTGGAGAGAGACGAAAAACTTTCTTCGTTATTCGCCTTACCTGTTCGGTGGCCTTGGGCTTTTTGGCTTCTCCGGCAATGCCAGCAAAGCAGCCGAGTATAGCAATGTTCAGATGTCTGTTCCATTCGGTGTTGGAATAAAATATATCATCAATCCAAAATGGTATCTAGCACTTGAGTTCGGCGCGCGCAAAACGTTTTTTGATTATTTGGACAATGTTTCTGTTGGCGATTACCGCAAAAAAAATTACCGGTATGGCAATCCTAACGACAACGATGCCTATTACTTTTTAGGCCTCACCTTGACTCATACATTTTACGATATCCCCTGCCCTACCAATCCCTACAAGTAAGACTTTTTTGATTTAACGGATGCCCAGAAACGTATCTGATCAATAACCAATTAGCTGAAGGTTTTTTACTAATTTTGCACCCTTGTGGCTTCATTTAAGGAACATATCGATTTCAATAATTTACCTCGACACATTGCCGTTATAATGGATGGCAACGGCCGGTGGGCCAAGAAGAAGGGCGCACTGCGCATTTTTGGCCATCGCAATGCGATACAGGCAGTGAAAGAAGTGACTGAATGCTGTGGCGAACTTGGCGTAAAATATTTGACTCTCTATGCTTTTTCCACAGAGAATTGGAACAGGCCAAAAGAGGAAGTTGATGGGCTGATGGAGCTTCTTGTGAACACCTTGAAGCAAGAGATTGGGACCCTGATGGAAAATCAGGTGAAGCTGCATACGATAGGTGATGTTTCGCATTTACCCGCGGACTGTCAAAACAATCTCGCCTGGGCCATCAATGAAACAAAAAATAATAGCGGATTGATATTAAATCTTGCCTTGAGTTATAGCGGCCGTTGGGAAATTCTAAAAGCGATAAAAGAAATGGTGGCCGAGGCTAAGGCAGGAAAACTTAATCCTGAAGAAATAAATGAGGCGAAGTTTGAAAACTATTTGCAGACCGCAGGCATCCCAGATCCAGAATTGCTGATCAGAACCAGTGGGGAGCTGCGCATCAGCAATTTCCTATTGTGGCAAATTGCCTATACAGAGCTTTTCATAACGCCAACACTTTGGCCGGATTTTAGAAAAGAGCATTTGTATGAAGCCATTTGGTCGTATCAGCAACGCGAAAGAAGATTTGGAAAAACTAGTGAACAATTGAACCCGGTTAGTTGATGAGAAATTTTTTAATACTTGTTATCCTTCTTTGTGCAACCGTTGATGCCTGGTCTCAATTCCGAAACCGCAGAGGAACAACTCCAGCGGGCGAATCTTCATCATTAAATTATGCAAACCCTGCAGAATACATCATTGCCGGAATTGATGTAACTGGTATTAATGTGCTCGATAAGAATGCAATGATTTCCATTTCAGGATTGAAAATCGGAGACAAGATTAAGATCCCTGGAGATGCCATCAGTGGTGCCATCCGTAAGATCTGGAAATACGGCCTGGTGGGAGATATCACGATCGAAGTAACAAAGATTGAAGGCTCAAATATCTACCTCAGCATTGTGCTTGCCGAACGTGCGCGACTAATGGCGTTCTATTTTACAGGCATCTCTAAAACGCAAGAGTCAGGATTGAAAGAAGATCTAAAACTTATTCGCGGAAAAATTGTGAACGATGCAATGATTCGCAATACAGAACTCGCTGTTAAAAAGTATTTCGTTAAAAAAGGATTTCTAAACACCGAGGTAAAAATCTCCCAGGAAAGAGATACGCTTCACCAGGACGGAATAAAATTGAAAATTGCTGTGAATCCGAAATCCAAGGTGAAAATTTATACAATTGCATTCACCGGCAACAATAACCTAGAGGATGGCCAGCTGAAACGAAAATTGAAGAAGACGAAAGAATATCCGCGATTCATTTTGCATCGCACGCTTCTGAAAACACTTTTCAAATCTCCAGGAACATTCTTGCGTGAAGGTGAAAAAGTTTCATTGAAAGACGCAAAAGAATTTCTCAGTGACAATGTAAAACTCAATTTGTTTGCAACGTCCAAATTCATCAGGGCGGACTATGAAGAGGATAAAAAGAAACTGGTCGAATATTATAATTCCAAAGGATATCGCGATGCTGAAATCGTTCTTGATTCGATCTATAATCACAACGACAGAAGCATCAACATCGATTTCAAAATCGATGAAGGACCGAAATATTATTTCCGCAATATCATCTGGACAGGAAATTACATTTACACGGATAAGCAACTCGGCAGCGTGTTAGCGATCAGCAAAGGCGATGTTTACAACAAAGATCTCATCGACAAGAAACTTCAATTCAATCCAAAAGGTG
>CBQWHS010000679.1:0-3048 GCA_967728665.1 uncultured Chryseosolibacter sp.
TCTGACAAGCCTTTGTCGAGAACGAAAGTTGCATTCACTGCGGTTGTTGCACCAATATGAATGTTTTGACAGTAGCTTTTAGAGACAGCCAAACAAGCTAGACATATCAATAAAATGCGGTTTACGCGTTTCATAATATAGGTTGGTTTAATTTAGTCTATGAGGTAAATCCCTCTATACAAGAAAGGTAACCAAAATCCACTTAAAGTGGCTGAATGTTTAACACGTTGTCATGTATGAAAAACAAGATAAATTGACCTGAATTGCCCGGCCGCAGCTCCATCTGAACGCTTTCTATTGGCGGGGTCGTCAACAAATTGCCATGAATATCATAGACATAAGACAGACCCTGAATGCGATCAGACAAAACGATAAAGGAGTCTCCTGATCCGAACTCATAATATTTAACATCTGTAGAATTTGAGGTGGCGGCTTCCGTACTCAATATTTTTTTTCCTGATTCATCCATGATGATCAATTGTTTATTATCCTGCTGAACAATCAGGTAAGATTTAAGCGCTTTTTCATTAATAAGTCCAAACGTTGAACGAATCGATGTTTTGAGAAGAGGTTCCTTGGCTTGAATTTTTCCGTCCGGTGAAAATCTAATCTTAAAACCATCTCTCGAAATGAGTGTGAAATAAGTGTCAGAGAGACTTCCTCCCACTTCGAGTGAAAAATCGCCAACCGGATCTGTATCAATTCCTATTGGAAAACCTTTTAAGTTTTCACCACGCCTATTCATCAGAAATAATTTACCGTCTGTGCGTGTAGCCAGTACGTAGTCTTTTCCTTTAATTCGATGATGCCGTGGAGCAAAGGCAAGTATCCCACCAATATCTTTTGGATCCCAGCCCTTCAGGTTGACTCCCTCTTTGTCGTACATCCAAAGCTTTCCCTTCTTGTCTGAAACGAGAAAACGATATTTTTTGCTATTATCGTAATCAATCACCGAAACAAATTGAAGATCAATAGAAGGCAATTGAATGGGGAAACCACTTACATAACTCCCCAAACGATCGATCACATGCAGTGCATGCCCGGTTGCGAAAAAATACTGGAGCTTTCCGTTGTTGAAGAAATCGATTTGTGTAACGTCGCTAATAATTTTTTCAGCCAATGTTGCTTTCCATAACGATTTACCATCCGTGGAAATCAAACTGAGGTCATTGGTAGAATCTTGCACCAAAATTTCATTCGCGCGGTTAACATGACTTTTCACTGCGAACATCCTCGTCAATGGATGATCAAAATTCACAAGGACTTTATTGGAAGTTACTGCCCGTGATTGCTTTTCCGGACGATAGTCACGATACGTAAGCAAAATGTTAGTATAATAATTATTGTTCAAGTGACTAAACTGCACCGACGACATCTGCATTGACTGAATTAACGACTGATTTCGTTTAGCGAATTCCTGCCATCTTCCTTGCAAATGTTGGGATACAAAATTGAACGCACGAGACGGGTTGAAATAAAAACTCACATTAGACTCTAGCAATGTTGATTCCATAAAGCGATTGTGGGCAACTGATTTACCCCAAGTGTCCTCGCTTGAAACATCGTCAAGAAAATTTTTCAACGACTCGAGGTTGTCAGCAATGATGACGACGTTTCCCAGTGACGTGTAATAATTCTCGACAAAACCGGTAACTAGCGGATAGAATATTTTTTCCGAAAACTTGTAAATTGGAACCTGTCGAATTTCGTTACCCGAATAATGTTCACGAAAAACAGTATCCGTGCTAAGGCGTTCTGATAATTCGTTAAAGGTTTTTTTCCAAATATCCGGATTCGAGGTTTTTATCAACAACACTTTGTTAACGCTTCGTCCTTTGTTGGCTTCAAAAAAATTAACAACCACTTCATCGTTAATTGAAGCGTAAAGGGTCTGCGGTTGGAATCCATATTTTGATGCTAGCTTTGATAATGAATCGCCAATGCTCTTGTTGTTTGCTTTAACAAAAGAGCTAAGATCAGTACCGAACGATTTGCCTTGACTTATTCCATAGGCCGTTACTGCCGTGGCGCGATTTGATATCAAGTCTTTTAATGAAAATGGCACCGGAGACTGATGCCTAAAGATTGACAGGGCATAAGGAGTTCGTTCATTAATGCTGTCATAACTAAACCCGTTTAACACAACCGAGTTTTCTTCATTCTTGATATCAAGGGAACTGGTAACGCCGAATGGAAATAATAGCCCCCCATCCGAGGAGAAAAGTGAGAGCCAATCATTAAAGTGTTTTAAGTTGACATATAGATTTCCTGCGTCTTCTTTAATACTCGAAAAATTTTGTTTGACAAAGTCTGACCTGTTCGAGTATGCATTTTTTTTATAGGTCCTGATAACATCTTCAATAAGAAATGGGGTGTAAGTCCCCACCCACACCTCATCGAATCTCACGAACGAAAACTTATGCGTGGGAAATCGTATTTCATTAATCTGTACACCATTAAAGCCACGACTTGTCACGTTGTATTTATAACTACTCAATGATTGAACGATCTTTTCGGCTTCAACAATGTTGGTTGTATAGAAAATAAAATCGAGTTCGTCCTTTTTCGTTGCATGGGCAGAGATCAGTAGCGATGAAGATGTAGAAACAAGCGATGATAATTGCGATTGGATTGAATCAACGTCACGGCTATACGTTGAAATGCTTTTTACGAGCGATGTTACAGCGGATTTAGCAAGATCCTTAACGCATTCATTGCAATCGTTTTTCTCATACACAAAAAGAGCATCACCAGGAACGAGCTCCCAGGCGTTTATGACCTGTTTGATAAAAAATTTTTGGTATGAATAGTATCCGCCAACAATCAGCGTGATGATTCCGATCGTAATAAATAGTGCGGTTTTCTTCAATGATTAAACTTTGTGCCGAATATACGCACAGGCGCGATTTTTATTGCATTGCCATTTTGTGTTACGTTAGCCTTGCTTCACTTGAAAAAGTGACACGCCCTAAAAACAAAAAAGCCTCGTATTAGAGAATACGAGGCTTTAGATAATAAAAAATAGGCAACGACTTACTCTCCCAGGTG
>CBQWHS010000680.1:0-3045 GCA_967728665.1 uncultured Chryseosolibacter sp.
AGTTTTTAGTTTCGGGTTTCGAGTTTCGGGTTTCGGGTTCCAACGTGAAGAGACTCAATATCGAATTGTTTTACCAAGTCATTCATCACGATAGTATTCAGGGGTATACTCCCAATTTTGACTCCCACTTCAAAAAAATGATAAACCCTTCTAAAAGTATGGTGGACACTTCGAACAAAATGATAGACAACTTGAAAGAAATGGGAGACAACACAAAAAGAATGAAAGCTTACCCGGAAAGTTTGGAACTCATTTCTAAAAGTTTGGAAGAATTATATTTTGTATGGTGTCATATTCGGCCGCGAATGTCGCGCAACATGAACTAAGGTAGACTCTTGTTTGTAAATGTTCGCTCTACCGGAAAGTTTTGCCTCTGTTTGTAAATTAACTCTGATATTAGTTCGCCTACTTCTTGCCTGCAATTGAAAATTTCGTTCATATAACAATAATCTAATTACCAAAGGCAAATTCTACCATGTTCGTTTTTTCATGAACTCTTCTAATTGCTGGCGGCTCATCTTTAGTTCGCCAGGATTTCTATCAAGCCACCGGAGAAAATCATCCTTAATTTCCACCGTCCACTGGTTATCAATCTGACCCGCATTGTACTTTCCGGATTGCAACATCTCATGACTGAATCTATCACGCGAGCCAATAAACTCCGCAGTGGTAACAACTTTTTCCGCGAGGTGGGCAGGAATAAATAATACTCCTTCCCTTTCAGAGATCACGAGGTCGCCAGGAAAAACGATTGCCTTGCCAATGCGAATTGGTGTATTCAATCCCATCAGTATTACACCTTCGAGATAAGATGGATCGAAGTCACGGACAAAGGCATTGAAGCCCTGAATTTTTGCAAGGCCTTGAAGGTCGCGTGCAGCTCCGTCAAAGATCACTCCGTTGCCAGTACGTTTGAATATGGCATTACCAAGGTTGTCACCAATCAATGTGCCCTCGGCGATTTTTCCAAAAACGTCGGCAACATATACATCGCCTTTAGTAAGAATTTCTATTGGCCATGCGTTTGTGTTGCCGGTGCGGCCATCCTTCTTTCCTCTTTCTTTGATTTTCGTTTCAACATCGGGTCGGCTGGGAAGAAAAGACGCGGTTACAACCCGTCCTACAACAGGCACATCATCATGAACCATTTTCCAGGTTCCTTCAAACTGATTATTGTAGCCTTCGTTTTTTAATACGGTCCATGCTTCTTCAATGCCAATACTTCTCGCGCGGTTAACAAGATCATCAGAAATTTTTGGGCGGCCATCAGCAAAACGCAGACCTGTCCATTCGGATGTCAGATAGATGAGTTCTTCCTTCGCCATCGTCTGCGAACTTGCAACCTGGCTGCTCACCATAATCAATATGATTGTAAGAAACGCAACGATTTTCCAATTCATTCTATTCTTCTCTGAAGTCAATTCACTTAACATAAATAGGATTTGCTCTGCCGTTGAGATCGTAAACAATTTTTCCATCTCGAACTGTTACTTCACATTCAAATTTCTCATTTCCTTTCACTTTGTAGCCAGTATAATCGAAGAACCCAAAGTCGCCCTCCCGTAAGGTTAGTATGGCAATATCAGCCACTGATCCAGGGGAGAGATTTCCAAGTTCCTCGTGTTTGATTGCCTGGGCAGCGCTCCATGTTGTGGCTTTGATTATTGCCTCGATGCTCATTCCAAGCTGACGAAATTTTGACATTACATTCAAAATATCTTTCATCGAATGATTCATGCTTCCACTATGAATATCGCTGCTGATTGTATTTGGAAAAAATCCGCTCTTCAAGGCAGGAATTGCCTGGCTGTATGTGAAACTGATCCCACCGTATCCTACATCGAAAATAATTCCTTTCTCTTGCGCTTCCTTCACGAAAGGTTTCAGCTTGTTTGATTCAAGATCAACGATGGCTTCACGACTTTTAAGTTGCCCGAATGTGTGTGTGAAAATGTCACCGGGTCGCAGATGTTGGAAGAACAACTCTTTTAGGGAGAGCTTTGGATTGCTTCCTCCAAAATCAATCATCACCGGAAGGCCGCTCTGTTTCGCTGCTTCAACAGCGCTGTCTACAGGTGCCCATGTGTGACCCACAAAATGCGCCACTTTAAATCCAACAACATTGTCTTTGTATTGCAACGCCGTAGCCGCGGCCATTTTTGCGTCCATATCATTCAGGTTCTGCTCAAATGCACCTCCGCGCATACCTTCGCCTACAATGTTCAAAAAAGAAAATACCCTTGTCTTGGATTGATCGATAATGTTCTTTTTAAAAGTGTCAAAGCTTTTATAGCCTGCCCCGCCTGCATCTACAATCGTGGTGACACCAGTGCGAAAAGTAAATCCATCCGGAGAAATTGAAGCAACACCTCCGCTTAAATAATGGTCTGGTTGAGCTCCGTAGAAAACATGACCATGAATATCGACAAGACCGGGAACTACATACGTATTCGTTGCATCAACTACTTGTTTTGCTTGCGCGATATCGATGTTCTTCTGTACTGTAACAATCTTTCCATTTTCAACAGCGACATCCATGATCGCGTTAATGTTATTCTTGGGATCAATGACCCAGCCGCCTTTTATCACAATACTGTACTGTTGTCCGTAGCTAATGTCAACGGATAACCATAGGAGCAGCAACAGAAAAAACAACTTACGCATGCAAAACTTCTTGGTGAAATTGATCGAGACTGCTTTCTGAACGCTGTAGCTTATATGTACGCGATGCAATCCATTTCAACAAGCGAATCTCCGGGAACACCTCCATAAACAGCTACTGTTGTTCGCACTGGAGGTTTGCTGCCAAAGCGTCCCTTATAGACCTCGTTCATCGCCTTGTAATCGTTCAAATCGTGAAGAAACACGGTAACCTTGAGAACTTTTTCCATCGACGAGCCGGCCGCAATTAATTCTTTTTCCAATTCTTTCAACACGTGATCAGCATGTGCTTTGATATCACCGTCAAAGTGCGCGCCTTTGCCAGCTACAAAAACAAGATTACCTAATTTGGTAGAGCCGGAGAACAAGGGAATATCCTGATCA
>CBQWHS010000681.1:0-3039 GCA_967728665.1 uncultured Chryseosolibacter sp.
TTACCAACCGACCTGATTCGTTTGATCTTCCTCTAACAGAAATGGTTCGTCAAAAGCAGTTATCTCCAACATTCACCCGACACAAACTTTATAAAAATGAAAATGGAAAATTTAAGGAGATCGGAGTGCAAGCGGGCATCACGAACACTTTCGGCTACGCGTTGAGCGTTGTCACATCTGATCTCAACAACGATGGCTACACGGATATTTATGTCGCCAATGATTTTGCGGAAGGCGACTATATGTACATCAATCAAGGAAACGGCACCTTCAAAGAAAAAATTAAAGAAGCAACTAATCATATTTCAATGTATTCCATGGGTACTGACGTTGCTGATATCAACAATGATGGACTCGAAGACATTATGGTGAGTGAAATGCTTCCTGAAGATTACAAGCGATCAAAAGTGTCAATGCCTTCGATGGATGTCGCCGGATTTAATCTCATTGTGAAAAACGGAATGCATCGGCAATACATGCACAATGCACTTCATCTGAACCAGGGAAATTTATTTTTTAGTGACATCTCGCAACTGGCAGGTGTCGCAAAAACAGAATGGAGCTGGTCATGCCTTTTAAATGATTTTGACAACGATGGCAATCGTGACCTTTATGTTGCGAACGGATACAAACGAGATGTGTTTGATGGTGACGTTCAAAAAAAATTAGAGAGTTACATCTTGAAGAATATGACCAAATATTCTTCCCCTCAAGAAATGTTGAAGAAGGGCTTTAAAGAGTTTATCAATAATTATGAGCCGATTAAAGTCAACGACTATGTTTTCCAAAACAAAGGGAATCTTCAGTTTGAAAACGTAAGCGCTTCATGGGGGCTAACCGAGCCTTCGTTCTCCAATGGAGCATCGGTTTCGGATCTTGACAATGATGGTGATCTAGATCTTGTAATCAACAACCTGGATGATGAAGCGTTTGTTTATGAAAATACAACTGCTGGGAAAAATTTTATTAAGATTAAACTGAATGGACCAGCAACAAATCAGTTCGGAATTGGTGCAAAAGTGTCCATTCATTACAATGGACAAAAGCAATATTTCGAAAACAAAGTTGTTCGTGGATACTTATCGTCTACAGATCCGATAATTCATTTCGGCCTCGGTTCACAAAAGGCGCTCGACAGCGTTGTTGTATATTGGAATGACGGCAAACAATCGGTGACGTTGAAACCTGAGGTTAATAAACTTCTCAATGTTGATTACGCTTCCGCGACAGTGAAGAAAAACAACTCCCCTATTGTGAACACGATTGTACAAACTGCGGACGAAGTTTTGGTATCACCCTTTGTTCATCGCGAGAACGACGTGAATGAATACAAAGACCAGGTACTACTGCCGCACATGTTTTCGCGCAGCGGCCCGTTTGTTTCTGTTGCCGATGTGAACAACGATGGCATGGACGATTTCTTCGTTGGAGGCGCAGCGGGCCAAGCCGGATCATTGTATTTGCAGAAGGATGGAAAATTTGCGAACGTAAAAATTCCGTTGCTCGATAGCGATAAAAATTTTGAAGATCTCGGGTCAGCGTTTCTTGATGTTGAAAATGATGGCGACCTGGACTTGTATGTCGTGAGCGGCGGGAGCGAATTCAAAGAAGGATCCGAACTTTATCGCGACAGGCTTTACATCAACAATGGCAAAGGGCAATTCACCGAAAGGAAATTTTTAAATACAGAGAGTAGTGGCTCGGTGGTGGTGCCGTTTGATGTTGATGGGGACGGTGACCTTGATATTTTCCGCGGAGGTCAGGTAGTTGCCAATACATATCCGAAAGATCCGCACAGCTATTTGTTCATTAACAATGGTGGAACGTTTGAGAACAAAACGAACACCATCGCCCCAATTCTCGATCGGGCCGGAATGGTGACATCGGCCTTGGCTACCGATTTAAATGGTGATAAAAAACCTGAGCTAGTTCTCGTTGGTGAATGGATGCCGATCAGGATCTTTGAATTTCAAAATGGAAAACTTAGCGAAACGACCGAAAACTTCAACCTGGCAAAAACTGAAGGATGGTGGAATAAAATTATCGCTGATGATATTGATGGTGATGGTGATCAGGATTTGATTGCAGGCAACCTAGGAGAGAATTACAAATTCAAGGCTAACGAAACAAAACCTTTCCAGGTTTACGCAAAAGATTTCGATGGCAACGGCACCAACGATATTTTTCTCGCTCGTTTTTATAAGGACTCTTTGCTTGTACCGATTCGTGGCAAAGAATGCACATCGCAGCAAATGCCTGTTATCAGCCAAAAATTTCCAACCTTTCTTTCTTTCGCATCATCTGACCTTAATGGCATTCTGGGCAGTGGTATGGAAAATGCAATGCACTACAAGGCTCACCTGTTTTCAAGTGTGATACTCCGGAATGCTAATGGAAAATTTAGAATTGAAAGGCTTCCTGTCGAGGCGCAGCTCTCTACAGTGAATGGAATCATCGTAACAGATATTGATCTTGATGGACATAAAGACATTGTGCTCGCCGGAAATAAATTTGATGTGGAAGTTGAGACAACCGCTGCTGATGCATCGCCTGGACTTATTTTAAAGGGAGGAGAAGGAGCATTTACGCCACTGTCAATCGCGGAGAGCGGATTTTTTGTTCCTTACAATGTGAAGGACATCAAGTCGGTGGTTGTACAAGGACAAACGCATATTTTGGTCACTACCAATAACGGCCCGCTGCGCATTTTTAAAAGTCAAAGCAAAAGAGTGAAGGACGCGCTAGCACTAGGCCGGAAATGAAATACACATTTCACAAAGAATTCTTATCGAAGAAACACCTGAAAGATATAATCGTTTATCTCTGCTTCGCGTGTCTTTTCATAGCCTGCGCATCCAGTGACAAGAAAGAACACTCCAACAATCTCCTCGATAAAAGTTTAAGTCCTTATTTGCGCGAACATGCCGACAATCCCGTGGAATGGCACGAGTGGAATGACGAAACATTAAAGGAAGCGAAGGAACAAAATAAACCTCTCCTGATCAGTATTGGATATGCAGCGTGTCACTGGTGTCATGT
>CBQWHS010000682.1:0-3037 GCA_967728665.1 uncultured Chryseosolibacter sp.
GGGATCCAGTTGCTGATGATACGTTCTCTGAATGACGTCGCAAATAATTTTACGCAAGGCCGGAACGCCGGGCATGGGTGCATACTGGTTGTTTCCTTCCAGCATGTATTTGTTTACAAGAGCGATGATCTTTTCGTCAATGGAAAAATCAGGAAAGCCCTGCGACAAATTTATCGCACCATGGTCGAGCGCCATCTTGGACATAATGGTGAAGATGGAAGTCCCAACTTCAGGCAGGCGCGATTGAATTTTCATCAAATGATTATTTCTTGGGAGCAAGAATCCGATATTCCGTATCCACTTTTCCTTTGGTGATATCGGTAAGTTTTCCTTTGAGAAGTCTTTTTTTGAGTGGAGTCAAGTAGTCCAAAAACAATTTCCCCTCAATGTGATCGTATTCGTGTTGAATTATTCTCGCCTGCATTCCATCAAAGCTCTCCTCATGTTCCACCCAGTTCTCATCCGTATAGCGAATTTTTAATTTTGCTTTGCGCGATACTTTTTCACGGATATTTGGAATGCTTAAACAGCCCTCCTCAAAATCCCAGGGTGTTCCGAGCTCTTCAACGATCTGTGCATTGATAAACACCTTTTTGAAACCTTCCATTCCGGGCTCATCCTCCAGGCTAGATCCATCGACCACAAACAAGCGAACGCTTTTTCCGATTTGCGGAGCAGCTAATCCAATTCCGCTGGCTGAGTGCATGGTCTCGAACATATCGTCAATCAGCTGCTTAACATTAGCCCCTTTTGGAATTTCTTTTGCCCGCTGGCGCAACACCGGGTCTCCGTAAACAACAATAGGATAAATCATTGCGCAAAAATAACTGAAAGTTGCTGATTGTGAATAATTAATGGCGCCAGGAAATGACCTTCAGCGATCATCGTTTTGAATTCATAAAATCCTGAAGAATAATGGTAGCACTCACTTTGTCCACGTTGCCTTTAACCTGGCGGTCTTTCTTTTTCATTCCTCCGTCTATCAATGCACGTTGGGCTATTGAGCTTGTAAAACGTTCATCCGCCAGGTGCACTTTTTTTTCCGGAAATGTCTTCTCCAATTCAGCTACAAAGATTCTCACCTGCGGAGCAATCGCCGAATCATCGTTCCTGAGTGTTTTTGGCATGCCCACCACAAACTCATCGACAACCTGACTCACAGAATATTTTTTTAAGAATACAATCAGATCGGATGTTGCAACGGTTTCAAGGGGAGTTGCTATAATTCTATTGGGATCAGTAACAGCTATGCCTGTCCGCTTCAAACCGTAATCAATAGCTAATATTCTGCCCATGGGGTAACAACATAATTAATGGAATACTGAAGAAGAGGGCCGAGGCTTAATTGAATTGGATCTTTTCGCCAAAACTTTTTCGCACCTTGTTTTCTACGGCCATCGCTTTTGGAAAAAGAATTTCGTTTTCTATCCGTGCATGCGTAATGAGGCTTTTCTCAAACGACTTAAGCTCGTTGTATAAAACCTTAACATGCAATGGAGCGTTCGCGGAAAGCAAATAATTGCCGGTTATTTTTCGAATGCCGTCCATTTCGTCATCGTGACAGTCGTGTTCAAGGGCAAACTTATGCACTGAATTTTTTTCGAGAAGATAAAAGAGTCTACCTGGCGAATAATTTCCCTTGGCTGCTTTTTCGAGTGCCAGAATAAAATGAAATAACGTGTCTTCCTCTTCGTAGATATGTTCGATGAAATCTTCAACAAAAAGCGGAAAAACAACTTTCAAATCTTTTTCAATACTCAGGAAATCATCGTGATGCGATTTGAAATTTTCAACCAGGCGCGCAATGTACGGCAACTTATGCTTGATGAATAAGAAATGAGAATGCTTCAAATACTCGATAATCAAATCGATTGGATACGAAACCAGCGGCAGATCAGCCTCTTCGAGATGGGTAGGAGATTCGAGTTCTTTGACTACCTGGTCAAGTTTTAAGCCTCGTTGCTTGCAAACCTGTTCCAGCATTAGCTCAGAATATTCATAAAATTTTATCCCAAAGTAGAACAACACATAAGCATGAACATAGTTCTGGTCAACCAGTTCAGCAATTCGTCTGTCTTTAAGAGCAATTTTATCCATGTAATCCCTGTAAATATAACGAGAATCAACGTTTTAATACCAATTAAATTTTATTGGAAACTCGCGAATTTACCGTTTAGATTTTCGTGCCAACAATTATTTTAGCCATTCGTTATAACGTTACTCTATCTATAAATTTTAATATGAGCGATAACACAAAATACCAGGTTCGGCTGCCCATCGTGCTTTGTTTAGGACTTGCTGCCGGGGTGTTTGTCGGAGCGACATTGAGTTCTCCCAAACCTTCCGCAGATGTAAATAAAGACATGCAGAAGTTCCGGGAGATTCTGACGCAGATAAAACAAGAATATGTTGACACCGTAAATACTTCAGCCCTAGTTGACGATGCAATCACACACATTCTTCAAAAGCTCGATCCTCACTCAGCTTACATTCCAGCAACCGACCGTGTTGCCGCCAATGAAGACCTTCGTGGCAATTTTGATGGAATAGGAGTTGAGTTCAATATCTTCCACGACACCATTGTCATTGTCACTCCCTTGAGTGGCGGCCCTTCAGAGGCACTCGGCATCCAGTCTGGCGATAGAATTGTAAAAGTGGATGATAAGAATGTCGCCGGGATCGGCATCAACACCTCCGATGTGATGAAGGCCTTGAAAGGACCGCGCGGCACCGAAGTAAAAGTGACCATTCTTAGACGCGACAAAGAAATCGACTACACTATTATTCGTGATAAAATTCCACAGTATTCTGTTGACGTAGCCTACATGGTTGATAAGGAAACGGGATATATCAAAGTCAATCGCTTCTCCGCTACTACGTACGAAGAATTTCAAACTTCAATGAAGAAGCTAAAAGAACGTGGAATGAAAAAGCTCGTTCTTGATCTTCAAGGAAATCCAGGAGGTTACATGAACATCGCCATCGACATGGCTGACGAATTTCTTTCATCCGGAAAAGTAATTGTTTCGCAAAAGGG
>CBQWHS010000683.1:0-3035 GCA_967728665.1 uncultured Chryseosolibacter sp.
TCTTTGAGCGCCCAGAATTCTTCTGTAGCATTCTTTTTTATAGCCAGAGATTGTAATATCCGTTCGCGGAAACTGTAATATCCTCCGGTAAGGTGATGAAGCTTATAACGCTTACCTACATTATGTATTTCAAGTATTGGCTTCATACTAAGCGAGGTCTGCAAAAAAGTCTTCAGTACGCTTAAAGTATATCAGGCCAACGAGCAATAGTAGGATGCCCGATGTAATACTGATAATCAAAAAGTCCCAAGGCAATGCTGAGTTTGTTAACGGATGTCTGAAAAATTCAACTGCCGCATACATGGGTGAAATCACGATCACGTAGTTCAAAAGCGGATACTTCAATAACGTAATAGGGTAAATAACCGGTGTCAGAAAAAATAGTATCTGAATCAGAAACGGAATCACGTATCGAAAATCTCTATACTTGACATTTAATGCTGCCAACCAGCTACCGGGGCCAAGAGTTGAAATGATTGCCAGCAGCAATGATAGCGGCCAAAAAATAATTGCATTTATTGACACTGGCTGTTGATAGGCGATCAATAATATGATGAAAAGAAAAAAAGACATCAGGAAATCGAAGATTGAAACAATGACTGAAGACACGGGAATTATCAATCTCGGAAAATATACTTTTTTGATAATGGACGAATTATTTACCATACTGTTCGATGCTCCGGTGAGGCCAGCCGCAAACATATTCCAGATTAAAAGACCGGAGAATACAAACACGGGGTAAGGAAGGTTTTGGGAAGGAATGTTTAATACGCGGCCGAAAAATAATGTAAAAATAGTCATCATTAAAAGTGGCTGAAGCACAACCCAAAGAACACCGAGCACCGTCTGTTTATACTTTAGTTTGATATCCCGCCACGTGAAAAAATAGAAGAGCTCCCTGTACTGTATTAACTCATGCCAATCAAAAATTGACTTACGCTGCGAGTCGATGACATATTCTTTAACTTCAGACATGGCGTTGTAAAAGAATACAATTTACCTTGAATAACAGTGCCTTTCAAACCAACTCAGAATAATAATACATTTGTATGAACAGAAATAATTCTGTTTTACTCGACTTCAACCCGTGAATATACTGTTTCTAGTACCCTACCCGTTGCAAAAATCACCGTCACAGCGCTTTCGTTTTGAACAATATTTTGGGGGGTTAACCGAGTCTGGCAATTCATACTCTGTTCAATCATTTGCAAGCGTCACTGATTATAAGTATCTGTTCGGCGATGGAAATGCGATTAGGAAATTATGGGTCATTGTAAAAGGCTTCCTCAAAAGAACAGTAATCCTTAGCAAATTATCTTCTTTTGACTTCGTTTTTATTCATCGGGAACTCTCGCCCGTTGGGCCGCCAGTCTTTGAATGGATTATCAGCAAAATATTTCGAAAGAAAATTATTTATGATTTTGATGACGCCATATGGCTGACCGACCGTCAACACGAACCCATATTTATTAAAACTCTTCGTTGGCGAACGAAGGTCTTCTCAATCTGCAAATTCTCTTATAAGGTAAGCGCGGGAAACAAATTTCTATGCAACTATGCGTTGCAGAATAATCAACACGTTGTGTTGAATCCAACAACTATCGACACGTCAAAAATTGTTTTACAACCCTCCTCAACCAGGAAGAATCAAATTAACGTCGGATGGACTGGGTCACATTCAACGCTTAAATATTTGATAGAACTTGAAACCGTTCTTCAAAAACTTGAGTCTAAATATTCTCATGTAAACTTTATTGTTATCGCCGATAAAAAACCCGAGTTATTATTACAACGGATGAGTTTTATTCCTTGGAAACTGGAAACTGAAATTGATGACTTACGTAAAATCGACATCGGCATTATGCCACTACCTGATAATGAATGGACACAGGGTAAATGTGGATTCAAGATCCTTCAATATATGGCTTTACGAATCCCAGCCGTGGCTTCCCCCGTTGGCGTAAACGGCGAAATCATCAAACAAAAAGAAAATGGATTTTTATGTTCTACGCCTCAGGAGTGGTTTGATGCGTTAAGTATGCTGATCGAGAGTGAATCGCTTCGCGATGAGCTGGGTTTGAAGGGTGAGAAATTAGTAAACGACTTTTACTCAACAACGGCCAATTCTTCCAACTTCATAGCACTTTTTACATAGTCGTAAATAAGTGTCATCATCACAACAAAGTAGGGCATCATTGGAATTTTATATCGCGCGAGCGAACCAAAATTGAATGTTGACACTCCCACCGAAAACGCAAACACCATCGAAAAAATAAATAAAAATAAAATTGTTGGATCACTCAATGAGTTGAAAACTTTAAGCTTTGCCCGATAAAAAATGTTCAGCACTGCAATAAGAAAAATTAGACTTTCGAGTGCCGAAAGAAGCATAAGCGGATTTTTGACTTCCCATAAATAAGGTCTGAACAACGAGACATTGATTGCTGCGGGTGCTAAAACAAGCATCGATCCCAAAGTTCCATCCAACTCGCCCAGCGAATATCCGGAACCCGCGGATTTTCCAGTGTAATATCGGATATCATACGCTGTAACTTGCGCGGTTTCTGCCACCTTGTTGAGGGAGTATTTTTCGTTCTCACCGCCTGCTCTTAGGATTGAAAAATAGGCGAGAACAAAAGCTAAGACAAACACAAAGGGAAACACGAGCGCTCGTAGAATTTTCGATTTTAATCGCTGCAGATTTATCAAAAACACCCAAACGATTGATGCCGGAATAAATGTGAGTGCGATATATGGTTTCACTTTGTAAATAATCAAGAGTGAAAGCGCAAGAAGCAGAACACCGCGCCACGAAAACTTTGCTGCAATAAAATTGTAGTAAACCTGGTATGTTCCAATGCCAAGAAATGCCAGACACACTGTATCCTTTAGCAACCCTGATCCCCAGAAAAAAACAGAAGGAATAAAAAACGCGGCGATGGCAAGCCCTTTATGAAGATGAGGGTATTGCTTGTAAAAAGTTATAAAGAACATCCACATGCCCACAAAGCCGAGCACACCAAAAAATACAGCGG
>CBQWHS010000684.1:0-3030 GCA_967728665.1 uncultured Chryseosolibacter sp.
GCTGTGGTAGAGAAGTTCTCACTCTTCATGATTGCCATGTTTACGATCCTGACAATTACCGCAGTATTCTCTTTGCGTTATACGCCGTTTGCTTTTTCAGTTTGGGATATAATACAAGGTCAGCAATTTCAATTGTCAGGAGCTATTGTGACGGTGGCTATTGGCGCCTTTGGAATCACCGGAGTAGCAAGCGATGAAATCATTGCTTATAACTATTGGTGTTTAGAAAAAGGATATGCTGCTTACACGGGACCACATGAAGAAAGCGAAGCCTGGAGGCAGCGCGCACGCGGATGGATAAAAGTCATGTACTTGGATGCATTTCTGGCCATGTTGATTTATACCATGGTGACTGCGGCATTTTATCTACTCGGCGCAGCGATATTGCACGACAAAGGCGTGGTGCCTCAAGGCAATGATTTGATTGAAACTGTTGCGTTGCTCTACACAGAATCTTTAGGGCCAGGGTTTAGAAACATCTATCTCGTTGGAGCATTCTTCGTTTTATATTCGAGTTTGTTTGCCAGTCTTGCTGCGTGGACAAGGTTATACAGTGATATTTTCGGACAGGTAGGCTGGATTGATTTCTATAATGAAAAGCAACGTGGAAAAGTCATCGCAATTTTAGCCTGGGTTTTTCCTATGCTGTGGGCTATCCTTTATTTATTTATAGAGTTGCCGGTACTAATGATTCTGTCTGGCGGACTTGTGGGATCAATACTTCTTTTTTTAATTGTGTTTGCTGCTCTCAACTTTCGATACAAGCGAACTCAATTGTTGGCGCCCAACCTCGCCTATGATATAGCCTTATGGATCAGCATTATCTCCATTTTCGGAGTGGCTGCTTATGGGATTACGAAGGTCCTCTTATGATTTCTGAAATGGCTTAATGATCTGATCAAATTCCTCTTTGCTGAAGCCTAATTTTTCTGCAACCATCGCGATCAGGTCTATCTCTGCTTTTGCAAAATCACCATCGATGAGCGCGACCTCAATCATCTGGTTTAATTGCAGCTCACGCTCCTTGTGATTCTGAGGAATCAAGTATTGGTATTCATGCGCTTTTAGAAACATGACATTCAAACGATCAAGGCCGATCCCTTGTTCGTGCGCAATTTTTGACAAAGTTGCCTTTTCAATTTCTTTGATTTCACCATCGGCAGCGATTAGCGAAATAAGATTTCGAAAATGCTCAAGTTTTGTTGCTGGATCAAGCATGGGGTAGTATAGGATTTGGAATAAAGGTAACGATATACGCGTAAATCAAGACGCTTCCCGATACTTTTTAAATGATTTGAGTTATTAAACACGGACTCACTAAATTTAAGTCAAACTGTTTAACTTAATGACCCATTAAACTCATTTCTTGGCTCATGAACAGAATTCTTCTCTTGCTTGCAGTTCCCCTCCTCAGTCTTGAACAAGCAACCACTAAACTCAAGCATTACATTTCAGCACGTCCGAAACATTAAATATTGATGGAAGCCGTAAACTCAAACTTGAGCCTTCCATATCAACAAAATTATCTGAGTGAATGAAATTTTCCAGAAGGAAATTTATCAAATGGTTTGCCTTCGGCGTACCTGTTGCCATGGCATTCGATGCGTTTATTTTTGAACGCTTCTTTGTAGAAACAAGCCGACACATCCTTAACGACATCGCTAAGAGCGCCAACAAGATCTACCTCCTTCAAGTTTCCGATTTGCACCTTCAGACTTTTGATTACAAAGCAAAACTTCTCGTTGCGAAAATCAACCGCTTGAAGCCGAATGTGATTTTGTTTACAGGTGATTCCATTGACAAAAAGGAAAATCTAAGCGTCTTGCGTGAATTTCTTGGGGCTATTGACAAGTCGGTACCAAAATTTTCAATTCTCGGTAACTGGGAGTATTGGGGCAAAGTCGACATCAATAAACTCCGGCAAATTTATAAAGAGAATAATTGCGAGTTGCTTGTCAATTCAAGCCGCCAGGTGTGGATCAAGGAAAAATTGATTTCAATTACAGGAACCGACGATTTTCTTGGTGGGAATGCCGACATCAAAAAGGCATTGGAGGATTACACATCAGCGGACTATCAAATCATCTTGAATCATTGTCCTGAATACAACGATTTTATCGATCGCGAAATTTCCGCATCAGTGCCTGTCAATTTGATTCTTTCTGGACACACGCATGGTGGTCAAGTGAATATCTTCGGATACATTCCGTTTTTACCAAGAGGCAGCGGACGATTTGTGAAAGGATGGTACAAAACTGAAAGAGGATTTCCTGTTTATGTTTCAAAAGGGATTGGTACGAGTATGATACCGGCAAGATTTGGAGCCCGGGCAGAAGTGGCTATGTTTGAGCTTTGAATTCATATTGCGTGATTTCAAAAAGTTGACGATTGGGAATCAACCAAATTCTTAATCATAAAAAAAGCGGATCATTTCTGACCCGCCTTTAAACTTTTAACGTTGGACGTCAACTTCCGTTATAATGCCCACGTCTTACCATTTCCTGCTTCGCTCACTGGTATACAACCTTTATAAGCTCCTGGAACTGCATCGTATTGCAGTACTTGAGTTGCTCCTACTTCGGAAGTAAAAAATCCAAGCATAGTCAACTCCTTCATCATTAAAATGAACGGGCGTTTCGGTGCTGGATTCGTGGCACGCTCTGCCTGTAATGCTTCATCATGAAGTTTCTTCACATAGGCTGTACGTTGCTCATCGTCAAGATCCATAAAGGCATCGCCATATTCTTTTTTCGCACCTTCATCAAATGCTGTCAGTCCAGATGAAAAACGATCCTGATCTTCCTTCAAATAACAATCCTTAACAATCTTATCAATGAATGATGGCACACCAACATCTTTCGCTCCGAGCGTTTCTGTTTTCGGAATAATGATTTCCGCTACTTCAGAAACAATTGAAGCCTGGTCTGCTGTAAGGTATTCCGGTTTCCAATTGATCACTGGTTTTGCAGTACATCCTTGCAGTACGCCAAGAATAGCAGGTGCAGAAATAACTCCGCCCATTGCCCAGGC
>CBQWHS010000685.1:0-3021 GCA_967728665.1 uncultured Chryseosolibacter sp.
TATTTTTATTGCTGATGGCATTGAAGTTAGGCAATCTCATTGTGCTTGTGCTGACTCTCATTGCACAGCTTACATTAGTTGGGTTCGGAACTTTCTTATTCTATAAAACACTTCAGCACCAGGAAAGAGAAATCCACGTTTGGAGGATCAAAGCCTGGTTCGACAGACGTTTTTCAAAACCATTTTTCATTATCTCCACGTCATGGGTGTTAAGACGTGAGCCAATGTTGGTTTTAGGAACGAAGATCTTTTCCGGAGCATTGCTTTTTGCTGTCACACAACTTTATAAAACTGATGTCTATGATTGGCGATTGCTAGCGATGGGGGCCGTAATTTCCGTTGTCTCTAATTATATGATGATCGGACAACTGCACCTTTTTGAAAATTATCATTTCCAATTCTTAAAAAATCTACCGATTAAAATTCCGGAACACTTGCTGAATTTTTTGCTCACCGTGACAATCCTGATGATTCCTGAATTTGTTGTCATTTTAAAAAACTTTCCAACAAATCTCGCGACAATTCAATATTTAAATGTACTTGTCTTCATGCTGAGTGGATGCGTTCATTTTTACGCGCTCCATTATTTATCTATCAAACCAGAAAATTTCAGTCGCTGGACTTTAGCAACGTTAATCGGCGGAACTCTCTTAATTCTATTTCAAGTACCTCTTTATTTTCTTTCAGTGTTGCTAGTAATAGAAGGATCTCTAATTCTACGCGTCAGAAACTACGGATAACGTTAGTCGTTAATCTGTTGATCGGTTATTCGTTTCGCCAGATCAGAAACATATCAACGATAACCGGTTATCAACGAGTAATGCTATTTTTCCTTAGATAAAATTCTACTGAATTTTGCCTTTCAGAAATACTTGTTCGATCAACCTGCTTCCAAAAGCATATGGAAAAAAGGCCAACGAAGGCATCGGCTTAGTTATAAAAAAATTTGCGACTTTCCCTTTCGTAATCGAACCATGTTCGTGCGCTAGTTCAAGCGCATAGGCTGTGTTGAGTGTGCATGCATTGATGGCCTCTTCTGGCGTAAGTTTCATTCTGATACACGCCAGCGAAATCATCAGCGGCATGTTTCCGGACGGAGCGCTTCCCGGGTTATAATCGGATGCCATGGCGAGCGGAAGTCCGGCGTCTAATATTTTTCTAGCGGGGGGAAAATTCAGACCTAGAAAAAATGCTGCACCCGGCAATGCAGTAGGCATCGTATCAGAATTTTTCAAAGCTTCAATTTCTTCTTCACCAATATTTTCAAGATGGTCTACACTTAAAGCGTTCGTCTTCACTCCTACTTGCACGCCACCAGACCTGTGCAATTGATTAGCATGAATGCGCGGTTTCATTCCAAAGCGTTTTCCTTCCTCCACAATTCTTTCTGTCTCATCCGGTGTGAAGAATCCCTGCTCACAAAATACATCGATGTAGTCAGCAAGTTTTTCTTCCGCAACAGCGGGAATCATTTCTTCTACTACCAGTCTGATGTAGTCATCCTTCGTCATTTGGGAAGGTACGGCATGGGCTCCCAAAAATGTAGTTTTCACTGTCAGGTCCGTTTCTTTTTCAATGCGTTTAGCAACGCGAAGCATTTTCAACTCATCCTTCACCGTCAATCCATATCCGCTTTTGATTTCGACAACTCCGGTTCCTGTCGAAATAATTTCAGCGGCCCGGTAAACAGAATTTTCAAACAGTTGATCTTCCGAAAGGCCTTGTAGTTTCCGCGCCGAATTCAAGATGCCTCCGCCTTTGGCCGCGATGTCTGCATATGTTGCACCTTTAATTTTCATGACAAATTCTTCTTCACGACTTGCCGCGAAAACCAGATGTGTATGAGAGTCAACGAAAGATGGAAATACAAAGCAACCTGCCGCGTTAACAGTTTCTGTGCTGTCATAGGAAGAAGCAGAATTCATTGTTCCAAAATCAACAATCCTCCCTTGCGAAACAGCCAGGAATGCATTTTCAATGACGGGGAGTTCGGACATCTGAATGCCGGAAACCTTTCGTACGTTTTCGTTACGAACCTGAACGAGCCCCTTAATATTTGTAATGAGAAGATCGCACTTCACAAATCTTATTTTCCAAAGGATTCAACTTTGTAATCAAGATTTGTTCCGTACATCGGGAAGCTGATTTTAAACATCGCGTAGAATTGTTTTCCCTGTATTCCGGGGCGGTAGCCAAATTCGCCACCGTAAGCCCAGCTGAAAGTACGATTGAACCTGCCATCAATGCCCAGTCGAAAACCAACAGGAGCCTTCTTTAACGGACTAACAGAGTAAGTATCCGTCGAAGTCTTGACGCCAAGATTATCTTTTTGAGAGTAAACAACATCGTCGATGTTCACGGACGGAGCAACAAGAATATCAGCAAACACAGTGAACATCAAATCGTCTACGCCTTCTTCAAATTTATCGAAGTTCACGGCAACGTTTCTAATCCACGCCATAGATCCACCGAGGTAAACTGTTTTGGTCGACATGTTGGTAAAAATATCAACGTTTTGAAGGCGACCGTTTTGGTCATACTCCTGCAATGGCAAACCTAAATCAGAATTTGTTTTCGATCGAATCTGATCCAATGTCAATCCTTGTTTTGTTAATGCACGATTAAGTTGTGTTGCACTTGCCCATGCAATTCCACCCAAGCGAATACCGTAAATCTTTCTCACCTTCGATGGCACCTCGGCAAAAAGCGGAACGCGTGACGACCATTTATTGCCTTGATAACTGTTCTTAAACAAAAACAATTTTGTTTTTGAAGCCTGCTCGAAATCCTTGACGTGGTAAGTGGCACCGATCTCATAATAGTTGTAGACCTGCGCTTTGTTCTCACCATCGTTACTGTTTATTGACTGATCGCGGGAAAAGTCAAAAAATTTGCGGCTGTACGTTTTGCGAAACGAAGCCTTAAAATCCATCTTGTCCTTGTGATAATAAACCGCCTCAATGCCGTAGCCTGCATTCACATTGGTGGTGAAGAGCTCTCCATATAGCGGCTGAAATCCTA
>CBQWHS010000686.1:0-3015 GCA_967728665.1 uncultured Chryseosolibacter sp.
AAACCCATACTTGTGGAAGCCCTACTCGCAAAAGACGTCACCAAGCGGTACACAAACCATACTGCGCTCGACAACGTCAGCCTATCAATTCCTGAAAAGAAAATTTTTGGATTACTTGGACCAAACGGTGCGGGCAAGACTACTTTCATCCGCATCATCAATCAAATTATCGCAGCCGATGCCGGTCGAATTGAAATTTTCGGCGAGCCGTTGCATGAAAAACACATCGCCTCAATCGGGTATTTGCCGGAGGAAAGAGGATTGTATAAAAAAATGAAAGTTGGCGAACAACTTGTTTACCTCGCACAGTTAAAAGGTCTGACCAAAAAAGACGCGACTGAGCGAAGTAAAGCATGGATCAAAAAATTCCAGATCACCGATTGGTGGAACAAAAAAATCGAAGATCTTAGCAAAGGCATGGCTCAAAAAGTGCAGTTCATCAGCACCGTGATGCATGAACCAAGATTAATTATTCTGGACGAACCGTTTTCAGGATTTGATCCGGTGAACGCGCAACTTATCACACAAGAAATTCTTGAATTAAAAGAGAAAGGATGCACTATTATTTTCTCGACACACCGCATGGAAACCGTGGAGGATCTATGTGATCACATCGCGATGATCAATAAATCAAAAGCGATTCTTGAAGGCTCGAAAAAGCAAGTGAAGGAAGCTTATCGAAGCAACACCTTTGTTGTTGATCATGTTGGCACGTTCACATTAAATGGTGGCCATTATGAAATCAAGAGTCAGTTGTTACTGGAAGACAACACGTATCGTTCATTGATTAAAGTAACTGGCCAGTCTTCATCAAATCAATTAATTCAGGAATTGACAAATCTCACGGAGATTCAAAGCTTCAATGAAAAGATTCCAACAATGAGTGAAATTTTTATCCAACTAGTGAAAGGAGAAAGTCATGAATAAAGTTTGGTTGATTATGCAACGCGAATTTTTGAGTCGCGTTCAGAAGAAGTCATTTTTGATTGCTACGATTTTGCTGCCGATGATCTTTCCGGCGATCATTGCTGTGATGGCCTATATTTTTGTCAAGCAGGAAGAAGGGGCGAAAATCACCAAAGTCCTTATCTATGATGAAAGTGGAAAAATAAAATTGGACAATACTGGCAAGTATGAATTCTCTTATGATTCGGCCAGTCTCGAATCTGCAAAAACGGATTTCAGCAAGGCCGATTATTATGCACTGTTGTATGTCCCGAAATTTGAATTAGCGAAACCCGATGGAATTACTCTTTACACTAAGGAGAATCCAAGTCTTCGCAAAATCGAAGATCTTGAAAGAGTACTGGAGACAAAAGTTCATGACTTAAAACTTGAACAATACAACATCGACAAAGAGACTTTAAAAAGCCTCAAGACCAACATCAGTCTTAATAGCATTAACGTCAGCGACAGCGGAGAAGAAAAGAAAAGCAACACCGGAATGCTGTATGTGTTGGGATTTATTTTAGGCATACTCATTTACATTTTCGTCCTGGTGTACGGCATGCAGATTATGCTTGGGGTTATTGAGGAAAAGACAAGCAAAATTGTAGAGGTACTTGTGTCGTCCGTAAAGCCGTTCCAACTTATGTTGGGAAAAATTCTTGGTATTGCTGCAGTGGGATTGGTCCAGTTTGGAATTTGGGTGCTCCTTGTAAGCGTGCTCTCATCAGCCACACTAAGTCTTTTTGGTGTGAAGATGCCGCAACAACAAGCGATGGAACAAGTTTCCAAAATGAATGATGTTGACGCGGATCAAGTGGCAGCACAGAATCCTATAACGAAAATTTTAAATTCGGCAGACCAGATTCCGTTCGCCTCGATCGTTTTCAATTTTGCATTCTATTTTCTCGGAGGATACTTACTCTATGGAGCGTTGTTCGCTGCCGTTGGCTCTGCTGTTGATTCTCAGCAAGAAGCACAACAATTCAATTTTCCAATTATGCTTCCGCTGATCATTGGATATATAGCACTTTTTCTTTTTGTTCTTCCAGATCCTCATAGCACCGCAAGTTTTTGGGTATCGATAATTCCATTTACGTCTCCTGTATGCATGGTCGGCCGACTTGCGTTCGGCGTACCGACATGGCAACTTATTTTGTCACAGGTTCTCCTGGTCGGAGGATTTATTTTCACAACGTGGATCGCTGCCAGAATTTATCGCGTTGGAATATTAATGCATGGGTCTAAGGTGAACTACAAGGTGCTCGCGAAGTGGTTCATGCAGCGTAATTAGTTAATCGTCGGACGACTTCACGCCGGCATGCGTTGCAGGCCAGTCGTCCGACGATTAACTCACGAATATTTTTTACCTTGATCCTGAATGGCCAGGAACCTCATCGTCCCGAATTCTGAATTCTACCAAAGCAATCCAAAACTCAAATGGATAGTGCTGGCTGTTTCATTTCTTATCAGCGTAAGCTCAATTTATTATACAAACATTCTCGTAGGCCAACTCAAACAACGAGAGCGACAACAGGTGCAACTATTCGCGAAAGCGATTGAATTTACATTGAACGAAAGTCTTACCAGCAACCTTGATTTTGTTTTTGAAGAAGTGATCAACAAAAACAACTCGGTACCAACAATCTTGCTCGACAACAAAAATAACGTCACCTATTTTCGCAACCTCGATATTGATTCCACACTCTCACCAAAAGCGATAGAGGGAATTCTAAAACGTGAATTGGAGTCGATGAAAAAAGCATACGAGCCAATTAGTCTTTCTTTGCGAGATCCAAACACAGGTGAGGTTTTTGGCAGTCAGAAAGTCTATTACAAGAATTCGTGGTTACTCACGCAGCTCATTGCTTACCCATACATCCAGCTTTCGGTCATTGCAATTTTTGGGTTCATTAGCTACCTGGCGTTCAATTACTCAAAAGCGGCCGAGCAAAATCGCGTTTGGGTTGGCCTTGCAAAGGAGACAGCACATCAGCTTGGTACGCCGTTGTCTTCATTGATGGCATGGATCGAAGTGATACGCGATGATCCGGCCATGAAAGAGAAAGG
>CBQWHS010000687.1:0-3006 GCA_967728665.1 uncultured Chryseosolibacter sp.
TCCTGATACGCAAATTCTCCCGGTGATATACAAATGAGTGCTTTCATCAATCTAAATGGAAAACTTCTTCGAGCGGTGCAGTCACAGGAGAATTATCAACATTTACTTCCATAATGTCTGCCATAAATTTCCACCATTTCTGCACAATCAGTTCTTTGCCGAGATCCTGCGAGCCGGAATCATTCGCAGTTTTCTGAACACCAAAAAGCGTCAATGTTTTCCGATCGAGAAAAATTGAATAGTCACAGACACCCGCTGATTTTAACAACGCCTTCAACTCAGGCCATATCCGTTCATGTCTCTGTTTATACTCTTCTTCACAACCTGCCTTAAGTTTCATGGTAAACGCTATGCGGTTCATAATTTTTTTCTAAACTTAAATCTAGGACACAATTTTCAAAGATTCTTCCTACGGATGAAAACAATTTAATTCGTCACTATACATGACAGTGCATGACAGAGAACCTGCGTTGTTTCCTGAACTTTAAAATTTTAATTGAGGACTTGCTAAATGGGAATTATTCTCGGCGTATTATTTCATTTTCTTGGCGGTTTCGCGTCTGGCAGTTTCTACATGGCGTTCAAGAAAGTCAAAGGATGGGCATGGGAAACATATTGGTTAGTCGGCGGTCTCTTTTCGTGGCTCATTGTTCCGCCGATCGCTGCGGTGCTGACACTGCCAGGTTTCTCAGAGATCATCAGCAACACAGATTCTTCAACTATTTTTTGGACATATTTTATGGGCGTACTGTGGGGCATTGGCGGCCTCACTTATGGGCTTGGCATCCGATATCTTGGCATGTCTTTAGGCAACTCTGTTATTCTCGGTTATTGTGCTGCGTTTGGATCGCTCATTCCTCCCATTTATTACAATTATGTTGGACAGGAAGGAAAAGTCACGATCTCGCATATGCTCTCAACAACAGGTGGACAATTGGTATTGCTTGGTGTTATAGTTTGTCTTGTAGGAATTTTCATTTGTGGCAAAGCTGGAACGATGAAGGAAAAAGACCTTCCCGCAGAACAAAAGAAAAAAACTATTGCCGAGTTTAATCTTGTTAAAGGATTAATTGTGGCGACCATCTCTGGAATTCTAAGCGCGTGCTTCAACTTTGGAATCGAAGCGGGCAAGCCAATGGCCGAGGCGGCAGTACGCGCGGGATATAATCCGCTGTTTCAAAATAATGTCACGTACGTTGTGTTGCTTTGGGGCGGCCTCACCACAAATTTCTTATGGTGTCTGTTATTGCATTTGCAGAATAAAACGTTCGGTGACTATGGAAACAAAAGCGTTAACCTGTCAACCAACTATGCTTTTTCAGCGCTCGCAGGGACGACATGGTTTCTCCAATTTTTTTTCTACGGAATGGGCGAAAGCAAACTTGGCAATGGAGCAAGTTCGTGGATTCTTCACATGGCATTTATCATTCTTGTTTCAAATATGTGGGGAATATTCCTGAATGAATGGAAAGGCGTAAGCTCCAAAACGAAAACAACGGTGACGCTGGGCATTCTCACTATTATCGCCTCTGTGTTTCTTGTAGGATACGGCAATGGTCTGAATAATTGATGTGACGAACACGCTATAATTTTTTTAGCTATGACAACAACTCAAAATAAATTTAAACATGTAAGCTACCTCTGGGATGAGAAAAAAGCTGCGGAGCTGGCGGGTGATGAGGTCGGATTACTTATTTATCGCTCAAATCTTTTGGGTGCTGATTTGCGCCTGACAAATTACGGTGGCGGTAATACTTCTTGCAAAGTGACGTCAAAAGACCCACTGACCGGAAAGCAAGTAGAAGTGATGTGGGTGAAAGGATCCGGTGGAGATATCGGAACGCTCAAGAAAAACGGACTTGCTGCCTTGTATGTTGATCGGCTGAGAAATTTGCGAAGCGTTTATCGCGGCATTCAGCATGAAGATGAAATGGTTGAACTTTTCAATCACTGCATTTACGATCTCAACTCCAAGGCTCCATCTATTGATACGCCGTTGCACGCATTTCTTCCGTTCAAACATATTGATCACCTGCATCCTGATGCTGCAATTGCGATCGCTGCTGCGAAAGATGGGAAGAAAATCACAAGAGAACTGTTTAGTGGAACGATCGGATGGGTGGAATGGCAACGACCAGGTTTTGACCTTGGGTTGAAATTAAAACAATGCCTCGATGAAAATCCAGGCATTCGTGGAATCATGCTCGGCTCACATGGACTTTTCACCTGGGGCGACACTGCTTATGAAAGTTACATGAACACGTTAGAGGTTATCGAACGATGTGCACTTTACCTCGAAGAAAATTACGGAAAGAAAAAACCTGTCTTTGGCGGACAAAAAATTCAGTCCTTGGAGAAAAATAAAAGGTTGGAACAGGCGGCAACGCTTGCTCCTATTCTGCGTGGATTTTGTTCGAGTCAAACGCGCATGATCGGCCACTTTACTGACGATGAACGCGTGCTTGAATTCACGAACTCAAATGATCTCGCGAAGCTTGCGCCGATGGGAACAAGTTGTCCGGACCACTTTTTACGAACGAAAATAAGTCCGTTGGTACTGAGTTTGAAACCCGATGAAAAACTGGACGATATAAAAAATATTAAAGAACGATTGGCTCCAGCGTTTGCAGACTATCGCAAAATGTACAGTGACTATTATGAAAAATGTAAGCATCCGAATAGTCCTGCTATGCGCGATCCAAATCCGGTAGTAATTCTATATCCTGGTGTTGGCATGTTTACTTTCGCCAAGGATAAACAAACTGCACGGGTTGCTGCAGAATTTTATGTGAACGCGATCAATGTGATGAAAGGTGCTGAGGCAATTTCGGAATACACTTCGCTTCCGCGGCAAGAAGCCTTCAATATTGAGTACTGGCTACTCGAGGAAGCAAAACTCCAACGAATGCCAAAACCAAAGCCCTTGTCTGGAAAAATTGCCTTGGTCACAGGAAGTGCTGGAGGAATTGGAAAGGCAGTTGCAAAGAAATTTGCAGATGAAGGTGC
>CBQWHS010000688.1:0-3006 GCA_967728665.1 uncultured Chryseosolibacter sp.
AACTGGAATAAAAAATCCTGGGATTATAACTGGAATTGTAACGGACAGCGCTGCAACCTTGACTATGATTACAAGATGGATTTCGTGTTGAAAGTTCCGGCCAGCATCCACGTAATCGTGAGCACGGTGAATGACGGAAACATTGTTGTAGAAAACGTAAAAGGCTCAGTTGAAGCCAACAACGTCAACGGAAGTATTCGCTTGACGAACCTGGTTCGCGAAGCAGAGGCGAGCACTATCAATGGCGATGTCGATATTGAATATACGTCAAACCCAGCGAAAGATTGTCGCTTCTATTCACTCAATGGCGATATCAACGCGATGTTTCAAAAAGGCCTTGCTGCCAGTATGAGCTTCGAAAGTTTTAATGGAAGTTTTTATACGAACATCGATAAGTTGGAACAACTGCCAGCAAACGTTGAGAAAAGCAGCAAAGGTGAGGGAATAAAATATAAAGTCAACGGTAATCGATATAAAATTGGAAATGGCGGAAGTGCCTACCTGGACTTCGAAACATTCAATGGAAACGTTTACCTGAAAGAAAAAACGAATTAAGTAATAGAATTAATAAACACAGAAATGAAAAAGCAATTTTTAATAATAGGGATTCTGCTCGTAACGATTGGACTCGTGTTGATCTCTTCATCGATAACACAAGCACAAGCCAGCGAATTCACAGTGCCTCTTACTGATCCAGCGAAGCGCGGAAAATTAAAAGCGCATCTCAATTACGGTTCAATCACCGTAAAGGGAACCGGAAGAAAAGATGTATTGGTGAAGTATAGCGGAGAAGGGGATGAGGATGATGAACATCATAATAAAAATCATAATGGCGGTAATGCAAAGTCTTCAGATGGTTTGAAGCGCATTGCCGGTGGTGGTATGGATCTGGAAGCTTCAGAGAATAATAACTATGTTAAAGTTCAATCCAATTCATGGAATAATAAAATGAATCTTGAAATTGAGGTTCCATCTAATTTCGATCTCGAGGTTCATACTTACAATGATGGCGACTTGATTATAACAAACATTCAGGGAGCGCTTGAACTGACAAATTATAACGGGGAAATTACGGCGTTAAATATTTCAGGAGCAGTAGTAGCAACAACATACAATGGTGATGTAAAAGTAACTTTTGATAAAGTTACCGACAGCACGCCAATGTCTTACTCCACTTACAATGGCGATATTGATTTAACGTTTCCGTCAACCATGAAAGGCTCCTTTAAAATGAAGACTGAACAAGGAGAAATTTTCACGGGCTTTGATATGAATATTACTAGCAGCGGGCCAGTTCAAAAGAAAGATGCGCGTTCAGGGACTTTTAAGGTTGTCATCGACGATTGGAAAAAAGGTGATGTGAACGGAGGTGGCCCTGAGATCACTATGAAAAATTACAACGGTGACATTTACATCCGTAAAAAATAGGTTTGGTAAGTTTTAACTGAAAAAATGGCTATCATGATGATAGTCATTTTTTGTTCCCGGACATATATATGCTAAATATAGTCTATATCCTGATATTGATGACGATTTGTCGAGTTAAACGAACAACAAGTTAACGGGCCCAAAGTGAAGCGATATGTTTATTTCGCAGACTTATTGTAGTGTGTTGGCTCGCGTTCATTATCTTTATTATTTTATTTCAGTCTAAAAAAGGCGATAGACGGTTCAAGTCTTTTCTTTCTCGCGTTCAGCTTTCCGTCTTTCACGTCTGCTCTTGTGCCCTTCTTTTTTTCCAAATATCTTCTGAAGGAAATTCTTCTTCTTTGTTTTTTCTTTTGGCGGTGCGCTGTTTTCAACAGTTGCGATATTTATTTCCTGGTCTAATGAAGGCTGAAGCGCTCTAACGAATGCATTTTGCAAAACATGCACAACCGCATACCAGACATTAGTTTTAATATCCTTAGTACTTCCTTCAAAGGGAATCTTAGTCGCGAATTGATCTTTGGGTTGGTTTTCAAACACTTCACCAACGGTACCCACAAAACCTTCCCATGCTTTTTTCAGGACATTGTCTTTTTTGTCTTCAGGCCCCAACACTTTAAGATCTTTAATGAGCGGCTTCACGTAGCCTTTAAATTTTCCATCCTTTGCGGCGATCTCTGTGTATAATCCGAATACTCCGCGGCTCACGTCCGACTTAGCATATGCTTTGAAGAAATCATTTAGCTGCTTAAGTTGTGTGTTCTTTAGCTCGGCATTTATATCGAATGTTGGGTCTGGTGCCAAAGGATTAAGCTTCATTTTTAACTCCATAGTGCCACCATAGACGTCAGCATTAGCCTCGACAGTAGCTGGTAGTATCGATGATGAATCGTAACTGTTTCGAAGATTAGTGGCGAGAACGTATGCATTCGTAAGTGAAATATCCACGCGTGGTGTTGAATTTTCATCGACATATCGGATTCGTGCGTTACGCGCTTCCATGCGATTCACTTTCAATGGCATAAATGCATCCGAGAGTTTTTCAAATTTGCTACTGTCTTTTCGAACATCGTCTGGCTCAACTTTGTCTCTTGTAAATCGAAGCATTGGATTTTGAAAGATTGCTTCACCAACTAATTCTCCTTTAAACAATGCATGCCACTCAATTGACAAATCGACAACCGATGCTGCGAAAAATGGAGTTTCTTTGTTTGACACAGAATCAAGTTTGTTTAGGTAGACGCTGTCTAATTGATAGCCTCCCCGCAGCAAGGCAATATCGACGTCATAGATATGGCCTCGGTAACCTTCCATTTTAGTGAGATAATTATTGGCGTAATGAAGCACGATATACGGCAGCGCTACACGCAAGCCAACCAGCAACACCGCGATAGAGAGAAGTATCCACAGTGTCCTCCGTCTTCCTTTCCCTTTGCGTTTTTCGGCCATTTTGTAGATGCTTTAGTTCACCTACGAGTTGGTAAAAAGCGTGCCTTTGAGGCAGTACATGGCTCAACACTTAATTGCCGGCTGCACAATACTATCAAAAACGTATTTGCGTTGAAGTAATAATTGGTA
>CBQWHS010000689.1:0-3004 GCA_967728665.1 uncultured Chryseosolibacter sp.
TTATACTTTATTTTGGTGCTGCTTTTACGCACGAATATGGTGAACGAATTAATGAACGCATTTGCGCAGGTAAATATGCCGATGAGTATGAAGAGAAGATCAAGAGGTCGGCTTAGAATAGAAACCCAAGCCGAACGTAGAATAGGTTTCCTTCTTTTGAATGACCAACTTCTGTTGAAAGTACAGTCAGATTAAACGGTGTGAACCACAAGCCTCCTCCGATGCTTTTGTGCCAAACGTGGGATTTCCCGGATACCGATGTTGGGTCTTCGCCAGAAGAATCCTTATACCACACTCTGCCAAGATCATGGAACGCCAAAATGCCAAAAGACGCCGGAAACAAATAACTTCTGAAATTCAGCAGTCGTAGCCGGACTTCAAAATTTGAATACAATTTCTGATCACCATAAAATCTGGTTTTCCGGAAACCGCGAAGTTCTGTCTTACCATCAAGTACCTGCGCCTGATAAAATTGATACTTGCCTGTGTTCAACCCTGCTCCTACACGCACTGCAAAAACGAGTCGCGATGCTGCGCGGAAAGAATGATACAAAGCGAGGGAGCTTTCGTAAGACGAAAAATTGTTACTGTTAGGATTTAACGCGGCCATATTTCTTCCCGTGGTAACCAGGTAAACTCCTCGGCGGGTAAATTGTGGATGACTACGCTGGTCAACGGCTACTTCCCAGGATACTCCGCCATACGACTTGTATTCGCTAAATAACCTGGGGGCATAACTCAATGCATAATTGCTGATAAATCGACTCTGAGTGGACTTAGGTTCCTCCATTTCAATCCGCTGAAGCGATGGTCCAAATCTCAATGAAAGTTTTCCCAATTGTCGGGACACACCAACATCCAATCGCAGCTCTTCAAAACGATAGCGATAATACTGGATGGATTCTTTAACGTTCAACCCCGGCACTTCGTTAATGTGACGGTTGAAGACAGATTCGTTTCCCCATCCAAAAAAATTATTGACATAGTTAGGCGCTTTAACATTTGCATCGACATCAATATTCCATTTGCCAATTGCTTCTATAAATTTTCCCTGGTATCGAAAATTGTAAGATCGGGTAGCCGGTGCCATGCTGGCAAGAAAGAGATGACGTTGTTTAAAAGGCTGTTTTCTAAATCCCTGAACGATGTCGATAAATCCTCCGCCAATAAACACTCCGTCATCAGGGTTGAAGCTTCCTATAACTAGCGGTGCAAGACGATCATAAACAAAGGCTTTTCGATTGTATTCATTGACAGCGGGATTTGATGAAGTCTTATTCCTGATGTGGCCGGCATTATGCAACGAGAATTGGCCACGCTGATCATAGAAAAGAGTCGATTTCCCAGTGGCGTTTTCCGGTAGACTGTCAATAACGAGATCGTTGCCCTCACCTCCTATCATTCTCACTCTGATTCCGCCCGCCTCTGTTCCCTTCAATACAAACTGATCGTCTCCACCCCTGCCGAACAACCTGATCTCTTTCGTTTGGGTAGGCTTAAATGACCTGTCAAATAATTTTTTTCCCTTCTCTCCGTCCTTGGATACTTTGAACATCTTAACACTCACATCGCCATTCTCTTTCCGGTTAACGACAAAGTTTTCAGCCTTATTCGACCCAACGACTTCAGTCTCTCTGGCCAGAAATTCGTAATGCATTTTCGCATATTTCTCTAACGCATCTCTCCGGCTTTTGAGACGTCTAATAGTCTGCTGGCCGTGGATGTCAAATATCTCCTTGGGCCACTGCCTGATCGCGGCTTCGATTTTATCATCCGTAAGTTTTGTCTTAAGATCACGGGCAACGGTTAACCAATCTTCAAGGGTAAGTTCCGTTAAGAAAGAACGATCGAAGTAACGCGCGTTAAAAGACAGTCCGGATGGCCACCGAATGACGTCATTGAAGCCCTCGAATTTAGGCAACGCCCACTTCCGGCTCCAGATGCTGGGAAGCAGTCCTTCATTCCCAAAAAATGCCTGGTCACGATCGCGGGGAATCGGTCGAAAAGTGTCGCCTTTCTTGTCTTTCAAGGTAGCCCAACGCCACTGATCGTCATGGCGATCCCAGTCTCCGATGACCATATCAAACAGCCTTGATCGGAGGACAAACTCTTGATCAACGGCATTGTCATTGTCTTTCTCCAAGCTTTCTAACACTTTACTTGTGTTCACTATCTTGGTTGAATTGCCAAAAAAATCGCTTTCTCTCCAGTCTCCGGAAGGCCTCTCTTCAAAGACGGCCAATGTATTCGCGAAGTCTTTTCTATAAATTCCAAGTGCCGGATCATCAGGAATGTAGACAAGCTTCGGGTTTGTGTGATAAATGCCGGCGGCATTGGCCAACGCAGGAACTACCAATGCTGCGTAAGGATGTGAGGCAGAGATTTGGTCCTGGACAAGGTCTTGTGCAAACGTTTTTCGGAGCATCGGGGGCACAGCTTTCTCCGGAAACTTCTCCACAGAACGAACGACGTATTCTTTCCCATCTGCGGCCTCGAAACGAAGGGACAAGGTTTGCTGTCCGCCACCGCGTTGCAAAACCTTCAATCCTCCTTTTTCCGTTGCAAGGTCCAGCACAGGCACTTCGATTTGTGTTTCCCACTCCTGGCGATAATTGTTGCCCAGCATTCTTTTCTTACCAGTGCCAGCATGATACTGGGTGCTGGCTTTTACCTTCACGAATTGTCCTTTAAAACTTTTTTGAGCGATTGATAATGAGTCGATGTCTTGAAAATTTTTCGGCAACACCCTCCGGAAAATTTCTCTTCCCCCTGGATAATTTTCATCGACTTCAAAGAAGATCATTTCGACCTCACCAGAGGATAAAATATTCAACTGGCTAAAACCTCTCACTGCTTCAGCCATTACAGCGTATTTTTTCTTTCTCACATGCTGGACTTTTGAGCCTGACCCGCTCACAATTAAATGAGAACTATCCTTGACTATGTATTGCAACGCATGCTCATGCCCACTCACAAAAATGTTTCCCGGATATTCCTTCAGTAT
>CBQWHS010000690.1:0-2993 GCA_967728665.1 uncultured Chryseosolibacter sp.
ACCATCAACATCATACTCATATTAATAAGATTCCGGGATTAACGAAGGAAAAGCACAACCGATGTAATTCACATTTTCCGTCAAACGATTGTTGATTGAAAAATCGCGCAGTAAAAAATCGATGTATCCAACATGTCTCAGTGGATTTATATTCTTATCGTAGGTGTATGTCCCCTCGCTGCAAGTTCCGCCAAACCGGGCTGTCATGTCGGTAACAATATTTTTGTATGAATAATCGAATTCATAGGTAAAGCTTGCTCCATTGGACAACGTGTAATCGGCGCGGACAATATTATTTGGATATTGATAAGTAAGATTAACCTGAGATGTGATGCCAGTTCCAAAATTCTTTTCGACGATACTCAATACGTTATTGTTTGTATCGTAGGTATAATTGTCTTCGATGTAAAGTGTATTGTCGGGTGACAAATAGCCAATAATCTTTGAAACTCGCGTGCCATCATAGGTAAACGTAAAGTAGCGAAGGGGCTCGAACGTCAATGTTTCAGTTGAGTAATTCAGGAATTTCATCTTCGAGACTTTTCCATTAAAACCATATTCATATTCCACTTTGAAATCGGGGCGCAGGTAAGTTGTGCCTGAATTGTTCGCATCGGCAACTTCGCTATAATTTATATAGCTGCTTATTTTTTTCGGTTGGGTTGTTCCACCAAGAATAAACGTTACTGGAGAAGGGCCATCTGCACGGCTGCTGATTAAATTTTCATGCGTAACAGTAAATTTATCCTGGATACCCCATTGATTTATTTCAGCTGTGTAATGATGATATCCGGGCTTCAGGGCAAGTTCATTTTCAATCGGGCCTGTGTAAGCAAAATTTTGCGACCATTTTACATTGTTCAACGAATCCAATCCCTGGATTTTGACTGCAGAATTAACATCTTGGTAAAGCACTTCTCCAACTTGCAGGTGCACTTTTATTTTCATTTGGATCGTTACAATATTTTCTACGATAGAAAAACCAAATGAAGGATACCCGAAAAGTTGTGGCGTATCCGTGGAGGAAACATTTAGCACTTCCGGAGTAACTGTGTTCGTAACGTCACTGTTCACAATAAAATTAATGGGAAGCGGATCATTCACAAGTAACGCTTTGTCAGAACCTTCAAGTGGAGTGGCATAAATCACTTTATCAGATGCGTTAAGAATCAAATACTTTGTAATTCGATATGATCCTACAAGCAATTCAACTCCTTCGGTTACATAACCTTGACCAAATTGTAAAAGTGAAAGTTTTTTGTTTTCCAGAACTGTTGTTCCGGTGTTTGTAACAACTGAGAGAATTAATGCTGCAGGTTGTTCAGCGCTATTCAATCTGCCAGATTCAAAATCTTTATGACTAATGCCGAAGGAAATGAAGATTTTACTGCTTGTGATTTCTTCGTGTTGATCACAACTGAATGCAATCAACATAAGCATGATCGCTAAAATTGTTTTTGTTATGGGTTTCATTAGGAATGGTTTTGCCAATGGGATTTTGTTTGCGTCAATCACTTGTAGATCGCACGCAACGTGTATACTGTCGACAGCATTAAAAGTTTAAGTTTCTGAGCAGATTATTCTCCTATTCTGATGAATACGGTAATCTCCGTAGGTAAATCGGATGATTTCAAGTCGCTACTTTGTATTGGTTGCGTCCTCGGGGTCACAAGCAAAATAACACAGCTTTACTTTTGTGATCTATTTGAGTCTTGGACTCTTTAAATCCCTCATAGCGAATGCTCTTTCACAAATTGAATTATTTGTGCTAGTGTATTCAATTTTAACTTACGTTTAATATTTGTTCGATGCGTGTCCGCGGTTCTATCACTAATGAAAAGTTCTTCTGCAATTTCTTTATTCGATTTTCCATCAGCAATTAGTTTCAGAATTTGTTTTTCACGATGCGTGAGCACGTTCTCGCTTGAAGATGACCTTGGTCCCTTTGCGATGCCTTCCGTCACAAAATCATGTGAATCCAATATTCGATTTATCGAACGTATGAATGTTTCTCGGTCCACATTTTTCAACAGATAAGCATTTGCCCCGGCGGCAATCATGCGACTTACGAAATGTGATTCCTGATGCATCGTCAATGCCATAATTTTTAGATCGCGGTATTTCTGTCGTAACTGTTTCACAGTTTCAACACCATCCATTCCCGGCATTTCAATATCGACAATCACAACATCGGGCAATTTGTCCTTTGCGCCAAGCAACTCGATTAACTCCAATCCGGAATTTGCTTTTCCAACGAGATCGAAATGCTGGATACTTTCAATAAGTGTAGCAAGTCCGTCAAGCATCAGCTTGTGATCATCTGCAATGGCGATGGATATTGTCTTGTTCATATTGGCACCGTTAATTTCACACGCGTCCCAGTTCCTGGGTGAGAATCAATTTCAACATGACCACGAATAAATTCCGTTCTTGTTTTGATATTGGTCAAACCAACTCCGTTCTTATTCTTGGCCCAATCAAACCCTTTTCCATCGTCTTGGAACAGCAGCGTCAATGAAGTTGGATTTACACTTAGCGACAACTCCACGTGGCTCGCCTCAGAATGTTTGATAACATTGTTAACAAGCTCCTGAGTAATGCGGTATACATTGATCGTTACATCTTCGTGCAAACTCAACTCTGTATTCAGGCGCTTGAATGTGAATTGTTGAAAACTTCGAGATAATAATTCTTCCAATGCAGCTTCAAGGCCACCCTTCAATAAGCTATACGGAAGAATTTGGTGAGAAATATTACGGGCTTCGAGCACGGCATCGTCCATAATCCGTGAGGCGTTTGAAATTCTTGTGAGCGTGATCGATTTGTCTGTATCACTTCCCACGGATTCAAGGGACATCTTGGCCGCACCAATGATCTGAACGAGCCCGTCATGAAGATCGCGTGCAATACTTTGTTGAACATCTTCCTGTGTCTGAATAATCGCTTCAAGTTGCAATCGATATTGTTCTTCTTTCTCTTCCTGCAATTTTTTT
>CBQWHS010000691.1:0-2993 GCA_967728665.1 uncultured Chryseosolibacter sp.
CCCAGAGGGTGAAAAAGTCCAGTTTAACCTGGCCTATTGCCAATATTACGACAAGCTTTATCTGTTAGCCTCTGAACAGTTCAAGACGTTCTATGAAACTTACGGCCGCAGCACGTTTGCCGAGGAGGCTCGGTACATGTTTGCGTATTCCTTATACGCGGCATCTCCCAATCCGAACCTTGATCAGACCAGTAGTGTTGATGCAATGTCGGCCATGCAGGAATTCCTGAATCGCTATCCCAACAGCAAGTTTCGTGATAAAGCAGTTGAAATAATTTTCAGTACACAGGAAAAACTCGAACGGAAAGGTTTCGATAATGCATATCAGTATTATAAAATGCGGCAGTACAAGGCTGCGATTGTAGCACTGAATAACTTTAAGATCAACTTCCCCGATTCAAAGTATTTGGAACAAGCGTATTACCTGGTTGTGGATGCTGAATACAAATTGGCGCAGCAAAGCATACCATCGAAACAAGGTGATCGCTACAAGGCTGTGATCGAACATTATCAAGAATTTTTAGACAAATATCCCGAAAGCAAATTCCTGCGCGATGCAGAGAAACTGTATGCAGACAGTATCGAAAAAGTGAATAAATTAAAGAATACAAACTCTTAACATTATGGCAGTACAATCATCTGTTATTACTCGCGACCTTGACAAAATCGCACAACAAACCGGAAACGTTTATGAATCCGTTGTGGTGATTTCAAAACGCGCACGTCAAATCGCTGTAAACATAAAAGAAGAACTTAATAACAAGCTCGCGGAGTTTGCCACTACGGTAGATAACCTGGAGGAGGTATTTGAGAATCGTGAACAAATCGAGATCTCAAAATTCTATGAGCGTTTGCCTAAGCCGACAACAACTGCAACTGAAGAATTCCTGGAAGGTAAGTTGAGCCACCGTCTTCGCGGAAGCGAGATCGAAGAGAAGCAGGATTAAATCCTGTTTGTCGGCAAGGCTGCATTATTCTGATTTCGGTTACGGTAACTTCGTTCTATGTTTACTGGTAAAAAAGTCTTATTGGGTATCAGCGGCAGTATTGCAGCCTATAAAGCTGCCGTCTTAACCCGTCTACTGGTGAAAGCTGGCGCGGAAGTGAAAGTCGTAATGACTCCTTCGGCTACAGACTTTATCACACCTCTTACCATCTCGACCTTATCAAAAAATCCTGTCCTTACTGAATTTGTAAAGGATAAAACTGGTCTGTGGAATAATCATGTGGATCTTGGCCTGTGGGCCGATGTTTTGGTCATTGCCCCGGCAAGCGCCAACACGATCGCCAAGATGGCGAATGGCCAATGCGATAATCTTCTCCTCGCAGTTTATCTCTCCGCACGGTGTCCTGTTTTTTTTGCTCCTGCGATGGATTTGGATATGCTTGAACATCCGTCTACAAAATCAAATCTTGAGCGTTTGAAATCTTTCGGAAATCACTTGATTCAACCCGTATATGGAGAGTTGGCAAGTGGTCTGATTGGTAATGGCAGGATGGCAGAGCCTGAAGAAATTGTAGAGGCCCTTCAGGTTTTTTTTTCAAATGACCTTCCGCTTAAAGGCAAAAATGTTTTAGTCACGGCTGGTCCAACATATGAAGCCATCGATCCAGTGCGATTTATTGGAAATCACTCAAGCGGAAAAATGGGTTTCGCAATAGCAGAGGCATTGGCGGCAAAAGGTGCGAAAGTCAATTTGATCTCCGGTCCTACCCAACAGCAAACGACTCTAAAAAACATCTCCGTGCAACACGTTACCTCGGCTGAGGAAATGTACAATGCATGTTCATCAATTTTTCCTACAACCGATATTGCCGTGCTTTCTGCGGCTGTGGCCGATTATAAACCTACTGTTCGGGCAGATCAAAAAATAAAAAAGAAGGACGAAATTTTAACACTTGAGCTAACGAAAACTCAGGATATAGCGGCATCGTTGGGCAAGATGAAACACAACGGTCAGATCATTGTTGGATTCGCACTTGAAACCGAGGAGGAGCAATCCAACGCGTTGAAAAAACTGGAATCCAAAAATTTCGATTTCATTGTATTAAATTCACTGAACGATCAGGGCGCTGGTTTTGGTCATGATACCAACAAAATAACCATCATCGGGCGGGATCATAAAACAAGAACATTTACGTTAAAGAGTAAAAAGGAAGTTGCCGGGGACATAGTCAATGCCATCATTGAAAAACTACATTAATCTTTTCCTGTTTTTTGCCGTAGTCGCAAGCACCGGGTGTTTTGGCCAGGAATTGAAATGCAATGTGACGATCAATGCAACTCAAATCCAAACCTCCGACCGCGGCATTTTCAAAGACATGAAAAATGCGATCGAGCAATTCATGAATACACGCAAGTGGACGAATGACGTTTATAAAAATTACGAGAAGATTGACTGCAATATACTGATGACGATCACCAAGATGCCTGCCATCGGTTCCTTCACAGCCTCTGTCACAGTGCAAGCCGCGCGTCCTGTGTTCAATACTAACTATCCATCGCTGATTTTCAATTTTGCGGATCGCGATTGGGAATTTGAGTACATCGAATCCATGCAGCTTGAGTACAACGACAACACGTATTCGAGCAACCTTACTTCTATGCTCGCATTGTATGCATACCTCATCATTGGCGTTGACAACGATACGTTTAGCGAATTGGGCGGAACGACCTACTTTCAACGTGCACTCAATGTTGTCAATAATGCACAGCAAGCTGGCAGGCCAGGGTGGCAATCGATTGGAAGTAACCGTAACCGATATTGGTTAGTTGAGAATCTCAACAATCCGCAGATGACTGACCTCCGCAGGGCGATGTATTCTTATCACCGGCTTGCCCTCGACACCTTCGATCAGGATCCTGAAAAAAGCAGGGCCACCATCTTGAAAGGTTTGAAAGACATAAAAAAAATTCGCGATATCAATCCAAGTGCTATCCTGGTAGTTAGTTTCCTTGACGCAAAAGGAAAGGAACTCGCCAATATTTTCTC
>CBQWHS010000692.1:0-2975 GCA_967728665.1 uncultured Chryseosolibacter sp.
ACCCCACGCAGCTGCTTTCGTCATGCGGCCAGGGCCAACGGTTGTGCTCAGGTTCGGCTCGACAGCGAGTAGCTCTTTCTTGATGTATTCAACGGCATCGTTTCCTCTAACAATCTTTGAGATAGCGCCTAGGTCGTCTTTCACAAACACGACGCCAAACAGATCAAGGGAGAGTAGCGAATAAAATGCTCGCATGCCTCTCGCTTCCGCTATATACGTTTGTACGTTGTCGTCTTTCAATGTTGGCAACTCGTTGAGGGCGGTTAGCGTTCTTGAAATGCCTTGGGTAATAAAATTCCATGATGACCGCAGATTAGGATCTGTTGTGCCATAGGTATGCTGATGCATTTGGATGTAAATTCCGTTATCTCCCCAGTCTGTGCCACCGCGATATGGAAGGATCGCTTCGTCTGTGGAGATCTCCTGGATAGCGAAATAATTTGTATGGTTGAAAAGGTCGAATAAACGTCCATACACAGGCGCAATTATTCCGTCTGCAGCTTGCTTGTCTGAAAGCCCGGTTGTCGAACTTTCATCAAGGATCTGTTCTTCCAGATCAGTGCAGCCTTCAATAATAACGAAGCCTGCAAAAATCATCAATAGTAGTATTTTCTTTTTCATAGTAGTCGACATTAGAATGAAACGTTTAAGCCAAATACAACAGTTTTCGCTTTAGGATAGCTTTGGTAATCGATTCCATATGAACTGGCAGAATCAATCGCCCTGTCGGTGTTTACTTCAGGATCATACCCATCATATTTGGTGAAGAGAAGCAAATTTTGACCTGTTACTGACAGTCGAAGTCCATTTATCCATCCGTCAATGCCAAGCGTTTTAGGCGAGAAGTTATAACCCAAAGCGAGGTTGTTTAGTCGGAGAAACGCTCCATCTTTCAAGTATCTTGTTGATACTGGGGCTGCATTGCTAATTGATTCGGCCGGATCGAGTCCATCTTTTGTAACATTGAGTCCTTTTGAAATACGAATCTTATAGAAGTTCGAATTAGCGGTGTTGTCATAAACTTTGTTTCCGGCAACGCCGTTGAAGTTGATCGTCAAATCAAACCCTTTGAAAGAAGCGCTTCCATAGAAGTTGTACATCTGTTTTGGTAATGCGCTTCCTGCAGAGATTCTATCGTTGTCAGTCACTATTCCATCGCCGTCAGTATCGCGGTAAACACTCATGCCATTTTCATCATAGCCGGTGAATTCTTTTAAGAAGAACGTTCCGATAGGTTCGTTGTTAATATAGCCATTGATCGTAGCGGAAGTCAGACCGGAACCGGAAGCTGAGCCTGACGGGATCACTGTGTAAGGTGACTTTTCAACAACGTTCTTTATAAAAGTCGTGTTACCACCGATGTTAAACGTAAAACCATTTTGTCCAGTGAACTGATAATTCAACGCAAGTTCAAGACCGCTGTTTGTGATGGTCATGTCTTTAACATTCGCGTAATAAAGTGCTGCAGGTTGAACAGGATCCGTAGGAGGAATTTGCAGTAAAATGTTGCTGGATATTTTATTGAAATAGTCAATAGAACCACTTAGTGCGCCTTGGAAGAAACCGAAGTCTAATCCAATATTAGTCTGTTTTGACACTTCCCATTGCAGGTCAGGGTTTGCAAGACGAGCAAATGTCGTCCCGGCAGGGTAGGCAGAAGAGTTATCAAGAGGATATGTTGCATTAGATGCAACCTGTGTGGTGAAATAGGCTTTACTAAGTTTGTTTGGAATCTCCTGGTTACCCGTTAAACCCCAACCGGCGCGTAACTTCAGGTTACTGACAGGGAGAGATTGCATAAATGGTTCTTCAGAAATTCTCCAGCCAGCGGAAAAGGAAGGAAACGTTCCATATTTTTTGTTCTCTCCGAATTTCGTTGAACCATCCGCTCTTAATGTACCCGTAAACAAATAGCGCTGTTTGAATTGATAGGTTACTCTTCCAAAAAACGATTGGAGTTCGTTTTTAGATGCTTCACCCGATGGTCTATTATTAGCCAATGTTAAATCAGAGCCAAGACCTGGGACGTAGCTTGGATCCAGAGGACTGACATTGAATTTGTTGATGCTAAACGTTCTTTTTTGAACGAAGAACTTTTGATATGAATGGCCAGCCAACACAGTTATACTGTGATCATTTTTAACTGCAGAGTAAGTCAAATAATTTTCAACTAAACTATTGCGATTAAAATTTTCATATGTATCGAGTCTACCGTCTTGCAAAGGAACAGCACTCGGATAGGATACAATGTCACGACTGGCCGTTGAATTGTCGACTGCAAAATTCAACTTATAAACGAGTCCTTTGATGATCTCAAATGAAGGAGAGATATTTCCAATTACGCGATTGATTGTTGTTGCATCCTTGGTAAGTTCAAGGGAGCGGAGTGGATTTGTGCCACTTGGATACTTTGATGGTAAGCCATCCTTTCCGTAAACAGGATAAGTCGGATTTGTTACTAGGGAAGTACCAATGATTGAGATGGATGCTCCGTTATTCCCTTCTGATGGCGGACGCGTGTTGATCGTTTGAGTCGCAGCCATGTTCAAGTCGACGCTTAATCTATCATTGAGGAATTTCTGGTTGACATTGAAACGACCTGAATATTTTTTTAGGTTACTATTGACAATAATTCCATCCTGGTCCTGTAAACCAAGTGACGCGTAATAAGTCAGCTTGTCTGCTCCGCCAGAAAAACTCAAGTTATGTGTTTGTGTTGGTGCTGTTCTCGTAATTGCATCCTGCCAATCTGTATTCGCTAAAGAATCTTCCAGAACGCCTCCAACTTCAACAACTTTTTGCCTGTATTCATCAGCACTCAGCACATCTATTTTTCTAGCAAGTTTTGCAAACCCGAAACCCGCTGAATAGTTGAGGGTACCTTTTCCAGATTTTCCCTTTTTCGTTGTTATGATGATTACGCCATTGGCGCCCCGTGCACCGTACACCGCGGTTGCCGATGCGTCTTTCAAAAC
>CBQWHS010000693.1:0-2973 GCA_967728665.1 uncultured Chryseosolibacter sp.
TCGCCATTGATACAGCCCTTCGGGATATTGATGTTACACAGGTGCTGGTGGATTCAGAGGGCAACACGTGGTTTGCTTCTGCAGGCACAGGACTGTTCAAATACTTTATTCAGGATTTTGATCGATGTACTTCCGAGAATCTTAAAGGGATTACGGCTATTCTCAAAGACAGAGACGGAGCAAGCTGGATCGGCAGTTCTACAAAAGGCCTTTGGAAAATTAATAAGGGCAAGATCAGTTCATATGTCTACAAGCTCGATCCTTACCGAAACATGGTGAACTGCATTCAACAAGCTCCCGACGGAACGGTGTGGGTTGGTACAGGTTATGGTTTAGGCAAATATATTGAGAATAAGAATCAATTCGAATGGTACACGCGCGATCATGGTCTTTCGAACGCATCGGTGGTGTCAATTGATTTTGATGAGAAAGGCAATCTTTGGATCGGGACGTTCAGTGGTGGAGTTAATTATTATGATGGAAAAACTTTTCGGGTTTACACGGTGAAAGATGGTTTGAGCTCGAACACCGTTAACACAATCAAATATTTTCCGCCTACGAGAGAAGTTTTTATAGGAAATGAATTTGGTGTGACTTCGATTCTCGGAGAAGTGGTTCGACCCGTAAGCATCTCTGGTTTTGAAAATGCCTCTGTAACTTCTATTAATCTTTATCGAGATTCGTTGGTGCTTGTGGGCTCTGGCGGTGCCGGTGCTGCGATCTATAATCCAAAAACTACATCGCAAAAAGTATTAACAACACGCCAGGGTCTCACCTCTGATTTTATTTATTTCATTTCTGCGGATGATGAGGATTATGTCTGGATCGGTTCCGAGAAAGGAATTACGAGACTCAAATTTGATCGTCAGAATGAGATTGACGAAAACCTTCATTATGATTTTGATAACGGACTCACTGGCGTTGAAACCAATTTGAATGCATTTTTCCTTGGAGAAGGCAATAATAAATTTTTCGGACTGATCGATGGACTCTATCAATTCAATGACTTGAGACCAACAGGAATAAAGTCGTTTAACCTTCATCTCACGGATGTGCAGTTGTCGTATGGAGAATTTTCTATCCGGAATTATGCTGATCGACTGACAGGTTTTTTCAAAATCCCGGTCAATCCTCAGCTCCCTCCTGATCGCAATCACATTTCATTTTATTTTAATCGCGTTGACAAGCATTACCCAAAATCGGTGAAGTTTAAATACTTTCTGGAGAACTTCGATCAGTCGTGGTCACAACCTGCCTCTGGGAACCAAGTCACTTACAGTAATCTTCCTCCCGGCAATTATGTTTTCAGGGTGATGTCAACGGACAATCATGGTAGCTGGTCGCCTGCGCAGTCGTATAACTTTACTATCAAGACTCCTTTTTACAAAACAGCCTCTTTTGTCGTTGGCCTGTTCGTGTTGTTGGTTGGTGCTATCATATTAACGATGTATATCAGAGTGCGGCAGCGTGTAAGCCAGGTAATGATGACAGAACGAATCCGGGTGAAGGAACAGGAAAATCTTCGCCGAGAAATTGCCCGCGACTTTCATGATGAAATGGGAAATCAGTTAACACGGATCATCAACTACGTGAGTCTTCTGAAATTAAATGGCAGTGCAAACGGAAATAGCAATGGCCACGACTTGTACACAAAAGTTGAGGATTCAGCTAAATATCTGTATACAGGAACACGGGATTTTATATGGTCTATCGATCCGGGCAACGATGAATTGTCGAAACTTTTTCTTCACATACGTGATTTTGCCGAGAAATTGTTTGAGGAAAAGAATATTAATTTCCGAGCATTCAATGAAGTAAAGGACAAGGTGAAGCTTCCCTATGGATTCAGTCGTGAAGCGAACCTAATCTTTAAAGAAGCGATGACAAACGCCTTCAAATATTCAGAAGCTGCCAACGTAGCGTTAACGTTAACGCGTGAAGGCGAGGATTTCGAAATGAAGTTCGAAGACGATGGGATTGGTTTTTATACCGGTGATATACAAAAATCGAACGGTCTTAAAAATATTCGTGAAAGAGCCGATAGGATACATGCTCTTTTGCGTATACAAAGTGGGAAGAATCAAGGAACGAAAATCGTTCTCAACTTTAAGCTAAATAAAACACTAAAATATGGCCTTGCCCTTTAAAAAAAGAGTTCTGATCGTTGAGGATGATCAGGAAATCAGAAACAGTTTCAGCCTCATTGTGAACAGCTCTCAAAAATTCATGGTGATTAACGCGTATGGTAATTGCGAAGATGCTATAGATAATATTAATCGCGATAAACCAGAAATTATTCTGATGGACATCGAGTTGCCGGGAATGAACGGAATCCAGGGAACTAAAATAATTAAGGAGAAGAGTCCGCACTCCGAAATTATTATGGTGACTGTTTATGAGGACAGCGAACTTGTTTTTGAGGCACTAAAAGCTGGCGCATCAGGCTACATTACAAAGAGCGCTAACTATATGGAATTGCTTACCGCGTTGGAAGAAATTGTAAAAGGGGGTGCTCCGATGAGCAGTCGCATCGCGAGGATGGTAATTGATAATTATCATGTTAATCCGAATTCGCCATTGACGAAACGTGAAACTGAGATATTGCAATTGATTGCTGAAGGAAAAACATATACTCAGATCTCTGAAGAATTATTTATTTCGAAGGAAACTGCTAAAACGCACATCAAGAATATTTATTCAAAGCTGCAAGTGAATAGCAAATCGGAAGCAATTGCCAAGGCGAATTTGGAGAAACTCATTTAGGAGTTGGCAACGAACAAAAATTTTTTATTCATGCACTCGTCCTGAGGGATCTTGGTATTTCCTCTGCGGTTAAATCGTTCTTAATGGAAAAACCAGTGTGACTTCCTTCAAAAAAAAATCTCGCCACGTGGGTGATTGCAAATAGTTAAGCATAGATGAAACTTTGGGCACGTGTCCTTCATCATACACGTATAAATTTCTTCATAAGTT
>CBQWHS010000694.1:0-2966 GCA_967728665.1 uncultured Chryseosolibacter sp.
AAGCGAAACCGACAATCGCGGCAATTACTCCAGCGCTGGCAAACAATGCGGTTCCGTAACTTTCCAATTGTGGTGTAGATCGGAAAATTATGATCATCGCGACAATGTACACGATGAATTCAACAGCGTTCTTTAGGAAATTATATTTGGTAGGATCAGTGACTTTTAGCTTTCGCGATGCCCCCTTGACAAGCCTGCCGATAATAAAACGAAGTACTCGCGCGACAAGCACAGCAACTAAAATGACAACAATGGCGAGGAGCAGGTAATCCCAATTATTGCCGAGAAGCTTCATGCCGTTAAAATAATCAAATTATCATTTTTGCCTATCAAATTACCAACATAAACATCGAAGGGATGTACGTCTTAATTAACGCTGACAAATTGCTGCAAAACCTTCACCACGTTAAAAACCTTGCGTATTATTGCGGTCAATGTCTCTTCGCTTAGACGATATAAAAACACCTATTGCACGTGAAATGGAGGAATTCGAGACGAAGTTCCGTTCTTCCATGAAGACAAAGGTGCTGTTGTTGGATAAGATCATGAGCTATATTGTGAAGCGGAAGGGCAAACAAATGCGACCCATGTTCGTTTTCCTGAGTGCTGGCACTTGTGGTCCGATCACTGACTCAACTTTTCGGGGCGCTTCTCTTGTCGAATTGTTGCACACCGCCTCGCTTGTGCACGATGATGTTGTTGATGAGGCGAATTACCGTCGAAGTTTTTTCTCCGTCAATGCGCTGTGGAAAAATAAAATAGCTGTTCTCGTTGGTGATTTTTTGCTGTCGCGTGGATTAATCCTCTCGATGGAAAATAAAGATTACGAACTGCTGCATATCGTAAGCCAGGCAGTAAAAGTGATGAGCGAAGGAGAATTGCTTCAAATGGAGAAAGCGAGACAACTTGATATCACTGAAGAAATTTATCACGACATAATACGCCAGAAGACTGCATCGCTCATTGCGTCTTGCTGTGGCGTTGGTGCAAGTTCAGCGGGCGCACCATTGGACCAGGTTGAAAAAATGAAGTTGTTTGGGGAAAAGGTAGGGATGGCATTTCAAATAAAAGACGATTTGTTTGATTACGGAGAGATGGAAATTGGAAAGCCGGTTGGTATTGATATAAAAGAAAAAAAGATGACCCTACCACTGATCTATGCGTTGTCAAAATCCGGTTGGCTTGAGCGCAGAAAAATCATCAGCATCATCAGAAATGAAAGTGAAAAGCCTAAAAAGGTGAAAGAAGTGATTGCATATGTCAAGAAATCAGGTGGAATTGAATACGCCATTGAAGCGATGAATCGATATCACCAGGAGGCATTGAACATTATCGGCACTTTTCCCGATTCTCCTTACCGTACTTCCCTCATTCAGTTAGTTCAATATACTATCGATCGAAATAATTAGGAATAAAAAAACCGCTCCCTGTGAAGAGCGGTTTTAAACCTAAACCTAAATCTATGAATACTAATTATTGAAGTTCAATCCTTGATCTTCCTGCCTCTAACACGGCATAATCTTTCCAGGTGTTATAAGCATTTGGATCTAATGTGTTCACAGCGGGCCCGGCATTGTCAGGCGTAAAATTGCCAGCAGTTTCCCACCATTTTTTAGCAGCCTCGCGCGCGGTCTTCCTGTCAATATGCTCAAACAAGTTGATGCACGAGTCGGAGATCATCCACGGCTTTTCTACACTGCTGTATTTTTCAAAAATGAGACTTCTCATCTTTGTCCCGCTCTCTTGATTTTTGAAGTGGGAAACAGAGTATGAAAGCGTTTCCGGTTCTGTCATTATCATATCCCAATATTTCTTTGAAACAACGACTTGTGACGTCGTAAGCAGATATCCAAAGCCACTCTCTATTTGCTCCTTTGTAATAGGGCAACGGGCTTTAACTTCCGGTTTCTTCTTTCCTAATAATTTCTCTAAAAAAGCCATGATCGTTTCGAATTAAGGTAATGGGTACAGATATATACCCTATTAGATACTCCACTTAGGGTGAATAGTTGCACATAAGACTAAAAAAAATTAAAAATGTTACAAATGGCCTGTTTTTCGGGTTGAGTTGCTTCTAATTTTATTAAAAGCCGCTCGAAAACCGACCTGGAGTGTACACGAGTGAACGACAAGTGTGCGCTTTTATATTACATTTTAGCGGCTTTCGCTTTTTCAATCCGTTCATGCTGCGAAAGAAACTCTTCTATCTTTTCAACCGGGATTTTTTTGCCGATGATTTTCTTTTTGTTGTCAAGAATGTATAGCGATGGCGTTGTAATGGCGTCATACAAATCCTGGTAACTGCCAACATAAGTTCTCGGCCCGTTCACGGTAATCCATTTCATGCCCATCTCCTTAATATAGTCACGCATTTTTGCCATCGATGTATCGGCGCTAACGGCGAATACCTCAACGTCAAACTTCTTCTTATTATAAAGGTTAACCAATTTTGGAGTCTCCTCCCGGCAGTGGCCGCAATCCGGATCAAAAATGAAGAGAATTGTGTATTTATTTTTGATATCATACATGGACCGTGGTTTTTTGTTGATGTCCTGCATGATAAGATTTGCCCCGGTCCGTCCCACCAGACTCTTTCTTAAACGATCGGCATGTTCCTTTAAATTCTGGCGATATTTTTCATTTGTCCAGAAGTCCATTTCGCCGGTTGCAAAATAGGTGTCGTATAACTTTACAAAAACTTCATCAAGCCCCATGATCTCAGGCATCTGATATTTTATGACACACTGAAAAACGGCATACTTATAAGTTTCCTGATTCTTTTTGGCTTTTGCCACTAATTTCAAAATGCCTTTCCAAACTGAGTCAGGTTGAGGAGCATATAACTTGTCGAGATATTCATTGACTTTCTCCTGATAAAGAGGGCGCGGCATTTGAATCATCGCGTCATCGCTCAAGTCGAAATTGTCAAAGAAATGATCGCGATACCAGCGCAGTTGAAACGTAGA
>CBQWHS010000695.1:0-2963 GCA_967728665.1 uncultured Chryseosolibacter sp.
AAAGCCTGCATGTCTGGATCAAATGTTCGAATCGTTCCAGCCATTTCTAATGTTTCAGGAATAATGTTTTCACGAATGCCTCCTTGAATTCTCCCCACGGTAATTACCGCAGCCTCTTTTGTTAATTCGGTTTGTCGGCTGATAATCGTTTGAAGTCCTGCTATGATTTGCGATGACACAACAATAGGATCCACGCCCTTCCATGGTGCCGAGCCATGTGCTTGCTTTCCAATGACTTTTATTTTGTACCAATCCGATGCAGCCATAAAACCGAGAGGACGATATTCAATCTTTCCCAATGGCGTGATTGCACGAACATGCAGACCAAAAATTACATCCACCTTCGGATTTTCAAGAACACCTTCTTTTATCATCAGGTCAGCGCCTCCTTCTTCACCCGCTGGCGGACCTTCCTCGGCCGGTTGAAAAATAAATTTGATCGTTCCCTTAATGTCGTTTTTATTTTTCGACAAGATCTCGGCAACTGCCATCAGGATGGCCACGTGCGCATCATGTCCACATGCATGCATCACTCCTGTTTCCTGGCCATTGAAAACCGATTTCTCTTTTGATGCAAACGGCAGATCGTTTCGTTCTGTAACTGGAAGCGCATCCATATCTGCACGCAAGGCAATCACTGGCCCCGGCTTTGTTCCCTTTAACAATCCAACGACACCCGTCTTTCCTACACCTGTTTTCACTTCGATTCCCAATGAGCGCAAATGCTCGGCAACTTTTGCCGCTGTTTTTTCCTCACGATTTGACAACTCCGGATATTGATGGAAGTGTCTTCGCCACTCGATCATTCGTCCTTCAATTTCTTTGGCCTGTTGATCCGTTTTTTGTTGAAGCTTTGCGTTCGTCTGCGCGATGACAATCATGGAAACGAGCATGCAAACCAATGTGAGCGAACGTGTTTTCATTCTTAGAATTTAATGGTTGAAAGATATAAAAAACACCGCTATCTCAAGGAACTATTCAACACCAATGGACGCCTTTTAGATAATCAACAACGAATCTCGCTGCAGCTCTTCCGATATTACTAGAACATCGTTGTTAATTTTACTTTTCATGTGTTTCACTCCATCTTTGTAAAATGGAATGGTTTAAGATTTTTTCTAGTGAATCGGAAGCAAGGGAAAAAATCAATCGCGACAAACCTCAGCTGTTAATTATTAATGGAATTCGCATCGCACTGGCGTTTACTAACGATAATTTTTTTGCTGTGCAGGATGCGTGCACGCATAACAGCGAATCCCTTAGCAAAGGAAAGATAAATGCATTTGGAGAGATCATCTGTCCCTGGCATGGTTACCGGTTCGATCTGCAATCCGGTTCAGCTCGAGATTCATCGTGCCGCGACTTAAAAGTGTTTCCGGTTAAGATTGACGAAACGGGCTTCTATGTTGGGATTGTTTAAAAACGGGTTTAATTTCACCCGCTAAGTCAAAATACTTTCAGGAATTGATCGTTCTTCCAAAATGTCATCCGTGAATCGAATACTCATAACTTTTCTCCTTCTTTTTTCAATCCGAAGTCTTGCACAGCTCCCACTGAACGAAACTGAATTTCTTAACCGGCTACAGCCCGGCGGCAGCCTTCCCGCAAAGTTGTTGGCAACCCGCACAGCTGTTTTTTATCCGTATCAAATGCCGGCCAAAGAACTTGAAGCGTTTCAAAAAGCATTTCAGCGATCGGGAATTGATGCGGTTGTGTATTTTGAGAATGATGTGCTCACTGCGGGTCGTGATGTATCAGTGTCTCTCGCGAGCTATCTCAATGCCCGGGATATTTCAAATCTTGTACTGCTATTGAAAGAGTCAGGAAAGTTTAAAATCTACATTACGGAATATAATAAGAAGGCAAATTTCATCGAGCAAAACCAGCCAGCTTGGGCCGATGAAAGTTCACACCTGGATGAGATGTTGAAAATGCTTTACCGCACTACGGCGAATGCTTTGAAGCGTGAGAATTTTTTGATCAATGATTTTCCTGAGACAGGTATTAATCTCAATATTATCGCTGGCGATCGGGCAGATTATTATGCCATTGATTTAAAAATTGATCCGTTGGCGGTCCCAAAATTTGGCAACGCGGAGATGGATCAACATTTGGAAGAGATCATGAAATCGTATCCATTCAAATACACATTGACGGACGCAGGTTTATCAGAAGCCGAACTACGAAAGCAAGGCTATTTATTTGTTCTTCGATTTGTTCATGCCCGCGACCGAGTTGCAAAAAGCGTTCTTGGTTATGACATGACAAAATCCGAGACTGCCATCGTATCCATTACTTATCCGGAAAATGTTCCACATCTTAAAAATATCCCTTCAAACACAGAGGTTTATAAATTCTACTTCAAACACATTGAATCCGCAAATGTTTATCTCGGCACCAAATGGGATGCAGACACAACGTGGCAACAAGCCTTGCTAAATCAGATCCGAGGTTTAAAGAATGAGCTCAAAATCAACTAGTGCTGCTCGGTTGCTTTGAATGTTTTCGTCATGTAATAACAAGTTTGATTCTACAGAAATTAGATTGTGAATTTTTCATTTCTTGTACATGAAAATTCCTGTTGGTATGAGAGTTCTATTTACTTGCCTGTTAGCCTGTCTCCTTTTCAATGTGGTCGCGCAGAAAGCAAGTAATCAACTCCGCCATTTTTCAATGAACTGGAGCAGCGGTCACATCGTATTCAAATCAGGTGACACAGTAAACTGCCTTGTGCGATACAACATCACTGCATCTCACGCCACGTTACAAATCCGGGAGGAAGATTATACGCTCACTATTTCTCCAAAGGACCTCAAATCATTTTCTTTTTACGATTCGACGAAAGCAAGACAACGCACGTTTACGTCCATGAAACTTGACCGGCCCGGCAATGAAGTGTTTTTAGAAGATGTTTATGTTGATTCTAAATTTCGGATACTAAACCACAAGACTTATGGAATTCC
>CBQWHS010000696.1:0-2960 GCA_967728665.1 uncultured Chryseosolibacter sp.
TACAAACGCGAATAGTTTTTTCTTTGATGATTTTAATTTGACAATGCATGCGGCTACGGATGTGACACCGCCCACGGTAAGCTCGGTCGATCTTATATCATCAACGGTAGTCGATGTTAATTTTTCTGAAGTGATCGATAACACAACATCGCAGGACAACAGCAACTATTCAATCGCAGGAAATATTTCTCCGCTAATCAGTGTGATCCAAGCTAATTCTAAAACTGTCCGCTTAACATTTGGGCAACCCTTTACGAACGGAGTAACTCAAACGCTGACAATATTAAACGTGAAAGACGTTGCGCTCAACTCAATGTCAGCCACTACCAAAACATTTTTGTTTTTTCAACCGGTTAGCTCCGCCTTGAAAGATATTGTGATCAATGAATTATTGCCTGATCAAACTCCGGTAATTGGTATGCCGGAAGCTGAATTTGTAGAACTATATAATCGTAGTGCAAATCCTTTTGATTTGAGTGGATGGACATTGACGGATGGAACAACTATCGGCACATTGGGAACACGCATATTGCTTCCCGGCGAGTACTTGATTTTGTCAAGCTCATCAAGCTCGACCTTATTTCAAAGTTTTGGAAACCGGATGGGATTGACAAACTGGCCATCGCTAAACAATAGTGGCGACATGATCAAACTGAAAAATCCAGATGGGACAACAATTGATTCCGTTGGTTATTCATTGTCCTGGTACCAAAGTGACGAGAAAAAAGACGGAGGATATTCACTCGAACTTATCGATCCAGAGAATTTTTGTAAAGGCTCTGCGAATTGGAAGGCCAGCGAAAATCTGATTGGGGGAACACCCGGAAGTCAGAATTCAATCTTCAATGTTGTCCCGGATTTGACTGCGCCAAGGCTATTATCCGCGTCTGCTGTTTCTGCGAACGAAATTGAAATTGTGTTTGATGAATCGTTGTCAAAAAATTCAAATGATGCAAACGCGTTTGCAGTAACGTCAACGTCTGGAATAGGTAAAATTCTTTTCTCCAATCTGGAACGTTCTAAAATTAAAATTCAATTTGCGACGGAGCTAGATCCATTTGCCAGCTACAAAGTCACCAATGTTTCTGCCCATGACTGCGCAGGCAATATTATTGATCCAAATTTTACTTCTGTTAATTTTAAATTGGATGAAGTAAAACCAGAAGTATTATCTGTCGATGTTGTTAACAGCATGTTTTTGCTAATTACTTTTTCTGAAAAAATATCGACCGCCTCCGCTCAGAACTTTAGTCATTACCAGATTGAAAATTATTCCGGAATAGCCACGTTGCAAGCGGATTTAAAATCTGTTTCGTTAAGCCTTGATCAACCGCTTGTGAATGGAGAGTTGAAAACAATTGCTTTTTCTGAGATCGTTGATCTGGCGGGTAACTTCATAAGTCCTGTGTCGAAAACATTTCTCTACTTCGAAAAAAAGCCATCACATCATCGGGACATTATTATAACGGAAATTTTTGCAGACCCAACCCCGACAGATGGACTGCCTGAAGCCGAATTTCTTGAAATTTATAATCGAAGTGCAGATCCGTTTAATCTTAAAGATTGGAAATTGTCTGACGCAACATCAAAGGTTGCGCTTCCAGATTACATTTTACTTCCAAATGAATATTTAATCCTGACATCGACCACAAAGGTTTCGAGTTTCTCTACGTTTGGGAAAACACTTGGTATTGTTTCTTTTCCTTCGTTGAATAATACAGGAGAATCAATAATCCTTCGAGATGAAAACGACATTATCATTGACTCAGTCTTTTACTCCGACAAGTGGTATGGATCAACAGAAAAGAAAGATGGTGGATATTCACTTGAGCGGATCGATACCGAAAACTTTTGTCGTAGTGGTAAGAACTGGATAGCAAGCAGCGACTCAATTGGTGGCACTCCTGGAAAACAAAATTCAGTTTACAACATAACGCCAGATACTTTCGGACCGAGACTTACAAGCGTAACGATCCTTGATGCTGGTCACATTCAACTGAATTTTGATGAATCACTTTCATTGTCAGCCCTCAATCTTCAAGAGATCGAAACGTCTCCGTTGGTTGTTTGGGATAGTATTAAATTCATGAATTCAGAAATGGAAAAGTTAATATTGGCAAGCAATGTGCCATTGGATTCATCAACGTCTTTTGTCATTAAAACCAACTTGATCCACGACTGCTCAGGAAATATAATTGATTTGGCAAATGCGTCAGCAGGTTTTATGATGGATGAAATAAAGCCGACACTAGTTGCACTCGAAGTTGTGGATTCGCGAAGACTGGCGCTTTTGTTTTCCGAAAAACTTGCGATTGAAGGATCTAAAAACCTTGTGAATTATTTAGTGAACGAGCACACAACACCCTTACAGGTTTTGGCTAACGAAGATCAAAAATCAGTCGTGCTTGTTTTCGAAAACTCATTTCAGAATGGTGTTGTCAACAACTTTCAAGTTAGCGGTATTACAGATCGCGCAGGAAACTTAATTGCAAAATTGGAGAAGACATTTCTTTTTTTTGAGCCGTTTCCTGTTTCAAAAAAGGATGTCATAATCACTGAAATCTTTGCGGACCCAACACCGACCCTCGGCCTTCCCGAAACAGAATTCATTGAGATATACAACCGAAGCAACAATCCCGTAAACTTATTCAACTGGAAGTTTTCGGATGCCACAACTACAACAACATTCCCAAGCTACATCCTATTGCCAAAACGATACCTGCTATTAACAGGCTCGACAAAAGTTTCGACATTTTCAGTTTTTGGGACAACGATCGGGCTAACATCATTTCCGTCTCTCGCCAATACCGGTGAACCGCTGGTGATTAAGAATGATCTCGGTTCAACAGTTGATTCAGTAAATTATTCAATTGCTTATTATCACGATGAGGAAAAGAAAGATGGGGGCTGGACACTTGAGTTGGTTGATACGGAAAATACCTGTGCAGAAATTTCCAACT
>CBQWHS010000697.1:0-2960 GCA_967728665.1 uncultured Chryseosolibacter sp.
AGAATTTGCTGAACGAACAAAAACTAAAATATCACGGCATTTATTATTTCGTTCCTGGAGTGCTTGGTTATTTCGATTCAGAGGCAATCATTAGTTTGATTGCGCCAAGACCCGTATTGTTTATGACAGGCGATCAGGATTCTGGATCTCCAATCAGCGGCATTTTAAAAATTGAAACCGAAGTCAGAAAGGTTTATAGTCTGTACGATTCATCCAACAATTTCCAGAACATCCTTTATCCGAATGTTGGTCATGAATACACACCCGATATGTGGAAACGAATGGTTAATTGGATGAATGCTAATCTGCAATAATTATAAAATCGGTGTATGATATGTGCTGTTGTTCCAAATGCGCTTGTTCAATTCCTTTTGAACAAAGAAAATTTCATTCAACGGCAATCCCAATTCCTTATGATAAATTTTATAGATCAGTTGCCATTCCGCACGATCCATAAAACCATCTGCATTAGCGACAACACACATCCATGCTATGATACGAATCTGGTGCTTAACATCAAGCTTTCGAAGTTCTTCGATGCATTCTGTGTAAAGGCTCGATTTCTCCCTTGAATCCAGCAGTTTTATTTGCAGATTAAAATAGTCCTCCGAAATGCTTTCGGCTTTGATTAATTCTTTTGCGACCTGAGCTTCCTTTTCGTTGATAGAGCCGTCGGCATGAGCTAAGAGAAAGTAGAGCTTGCAGATAATTAATTGGTAGGTCATAGGTCAATGGGGTAATGTAATATCTGTCTACTAAGTAAATATAATGCCAAAACGGAAAACTTACAAAATTGCATAAAAATGGGGTTTTGATTGGTTACCCGGACCAAATTGGGAATAATATTATCAATAATGCCCAGAAATTAGATGTAAGAAATAACAGAAATATGTAAAGTGAACAGGGGTTAATCATTCGCCCGTCGACTGGACCAAATCAGAGACTTCGGCATTTAATAACAATGGCGATTTACATCATGCCGTTAATTAGCTTCAGTGTGAGCCCCAACTCTGTCATGAATAGCGTGAAAGGCATAATTTTTTGAAAAGCTTTTTTGGCTTTGAACTTATCGTTATGAAAAATCTTTTTGCACTCACCTCCACTCTTCTATTCTTTATTGCTTGTTCGTCTTCCGATAATGACAGCGTAAAGCAGGCACATCAACAAAATCTTAATTCCGCTATTGACGAAGACATTTCCAATTATATGACGCAAACCGCCGACGCGCGGATGATGAGTATAGAGGAAGGCAAACTCGCCAGAACGAAGGGCACTAACAGTTCGATCAAATCAGTTGGCGAACAACTGATAAATGTGAATACAAAAATGCTGCATGACCTCAGAGTGTTGGCTGCTTCGAAAAATATTGTCTTACCAAATTTTTTGAGTAATCGAAACGCTCGCGCGCTTGAAGACCTCCGTGAAAAAGACGGGAATGACTTCGACAAAGCTTTTTTGAAATTGACGAGAAAAAGCTACAAGCGAGATATTGAGGCATTCGATGACGCCACTGATTATAAAGACCGTGACATCCAGCAGTTCGCGGCCAGTCGTGTGAGTGTACTTAAAACACAATTAGAGTCGATCGAAGATGTTGAAGCGCAACGCGAAAATGTTTCAGCCAGATCAAGTACCGATGATGATAAATAAATAGCAGAGTGCGTTAAATTGGTTTTTGCCGCCATTTCTTTTTTTCACTGACTTGTTTCTTTTTGTTGATGCGGCTTTGTACTGCCGATTTCGATGGTTTACTAGCTTTTCGAATTTTCTTTCTTTCAAACGCTTTCGCGATCACTTTCCTGAATTTCTCTATCGCGGCCTCTTTGTTGTCGAGTTGTGATCTTTTTTCCTGACTTGATAAAATTAATACACCATCGGTTGTGAGACGGGAGCGTAATTTTGTCAAGAGAATTTCCTTTTGATCCGACGTTAAGATCTTTGAATTATTGACGTCAAACTTGATGGTCACTTTGCTGTTAACTTTGTTAACATTTTGACCGCCCGGACCACTGCTCCGCGAAGTAATAAATTGTAACTCATTCTCTAGCATGTCCATCATACAACTCCTGTTCTATTTACTTCCAAACCGATAAATTTTTATTAATGTGCTGTTTTTATTGAGTATTTGAAACCCAGAGCATTTGTAGGTTCCGAAGTTTCATTGAACTTTACATCTCTAACTAGTGCGTCAAAACCTATGCTCCCCCTTCGATCGGCTATCCCAGCTAATCCGACTGTAAAAGCAGTCTTACTTTCACTAATGCTTGTTTGGGGTATCCATGAAAAATTAAGCGCCCAAAAATCAGATACCGCATTAGTAAGCTTCTTGCGCAAGAAAGCATTAAACTTCAGCGGATCACATCTTGATTCAATGAAATTATTCACTGATTCAGCTTTCAACTTAGCAAAAAAAATCGGAGATGACTTCGGTATGGGCGGTGCATTTGCCGACAAAGGAAATTACAATTGGCTCAAAGGAAATTATGCTGCAGCAATAAGCTATTATGACTCCGCCAATTTGATTTACACAAAATTGAATCGAACAGACAAGCTCGTAGGCATTTACACAAGCATGGGAATCTCTTATTCAAGACTTGGAGATTACGCAAAGGCGACTGAACTCATATTGAAGGCACTTCCCTTGGCTGAACAATTTCAGCAGAAAACGAGTGAAGGAAAGATCTATAACAGCCTCGGAGTGATTTACAAGAATCAAAAAAATTATGATAAAGCGTTCGATTCGTACAAAAAATCATTATCAGTTTTTAAACAATTAAAATCCTATTCGGATATCGCTGGCAGTTACACAAACATAGGGATCATTCAAAAAAACAAAAAGCAGTATGACTCATCGCTCTACTACCACTCTAAAGCGCTGCACTTATTCGATTCACTTCAAAACTACCGGGGCATCGTTACGTGTTACAACAACCTGAGCGATACTTATTCGGAACTTAAAA
>CBQWHS010000698.1:0-2960 GCA_967728665.1 uncultured Chryseosolibacter sp.
AGGCCACGAAGTAACGAGAGCAGTGTGCTCTTTCCGCTACCACTTTCACCGATCAGCGCGATCCTTTTTCCACGATTGATCGTCATGCTCAGATCAAATACGCCGGTCATTTTGCGTGAAGATGTTGCAGTTTCCACACGGGCAAAATTCAGTTTGTCTATTTCAATAGTTTCCCACGCAGCTGGAAGTGGCTTGATGTCTTCCGCAGGCTTACGTTCGTTGAAAGCTTCCTGTAGTTTTTGCGCGTTTTGAATTTCGGTGTCGTATTTAACAATTTGCGAATATTGTGACGCGATATCATTGAACACGCTTGTGAACTGATTCACATAACCGAGCAACACAATAAGACCACCGATCATGAATGTTTCACCGGACGTGTGATGCTGATAAACGTAACCGATCGTTACCACCGCATAGATTAGTCCAACCATCATTTGTGCGGTGAACCATTTCAACTCATTGATCGTGACGTTTCTTTTAAACGGAGGAAAAACATTTGCCACGCGGCTCATCAATCCTGCCTGAATTCTTTTCTCCAAGCGAAGCGTAATTACCGTTACAATATTTGAAAGACTATCGAACAACGTTGATGACACGTGGTGTTCTTGTTCATTCACTTCGCGCAGCGACTTAATGAAAGGTTTATCAAACTGGATAATGATGAACACCGTGATCGCGCCAAGCACCACACCGATTGCGCCAAACAATGGTGAGAAATACAACATTGCAGCAAACGAGAAAATAAATTTTCCAAATGAATAGAAGTAGATAAATCCATTCTGAAAAAAATCACGCAATGATTCGTGCGCTTTTCGCAGTCGGCTGATGGTCGAGCCGCTGTGGTTCTCCTGATGCCACTTCATCGGAAGATGCAGCACTTTAAAATAAAGTTCGTCCAGGAAATTTGCACTCACGTGGAACGCCAGCTTACGTTCCATAACTCGGGCAGGACCATGAAACAACCACTCGGCTAAACGCAGAAGCAAAAAGCCACCGACATAAACCCAGCCCGTCTGCAAAGCATCGGCACCTTTCAATTGCAATTGATTTATAAACCATCCGTAAAAAAGTGGATTCATCGCCATGATAATATTGGATACGATGAACATCCCATAGATTATCAAAAACGTTCGCTTTCGCTCGCGAGCATACGACCAGGCCGTACGAAGCATTGCTAAATAGGGATTCCGCATGTTGGGGTGTGTGAAAAAAACTTGGTGAATTGCTTTACAAAAATCCACCAATGTACCGGGAAAAAGAAGTTAAAAGTAAAAGGGATTATTACATGAAGGCGAGTTAACAAAAATGAAAGAACCCAGATCGCTCGTTATTTTTTGAATCGCAACTGTAATTACCTGCTTGATCAATGCGAAATTTTAAATGGACAACAGAGAGAGTTTACCGGGCTATACCGGAGCCTAATCCACCACAACATGATCCCGCACATACAAGTCACGTTTGATAATGACTTGGAGGGACACTTGTTCGTGTGACAAATTTCAATGAACTGACCTGGGACAATTGACGCACGTCTGCTGTTATTGATTATGGAATCCACATTCCGAATTTATTATACCGGAGAGATCGAAAAAGGAATTGTCGTTATCAACAAGGAGGGAGGCGATTGGGTTCAACATATTCGAAGAAGTCAGGAAGCTCACTGCGCTCGATGTCATCGGGATGGATACAAAAAAGATTGGTGGGCTCCGTGAAATCTTACATCCTCAATTTATCTGCATTCATTAGTCACTACAATATTTCTTCAATCCGATTCGGTACACACGCTTGGGTTTAGCGGTGCTGGAAGGGATGAAGCTCGGTGTTCCCGTGGTTGGATTGGCTACAACTGACATGGCTACTGCAATTGAAAATAAGAAGCCTGGAATTATTCAGACTTAAAGCCAGATTAAGGGAATAAAGGAGCCTTAAATTTTATAGCTCCATACACTCTATAATAAATTGAAAGAACTGGAATAGCCGCGGATGTAAAAATCATTTCTGATATATGCGTCATTGAACGTGAAGTGTTCGCGAGACGTTTGATTGCAAATGCTAACGTCAGCGCAAACCAAACGGCTAATGATCCGAGGGCGACCCAACCAAGTTGAAACACTATCCCAACAATAAAGATCATCAGGCAACTTACGATCAGGACATAATTCCATGGTGGCAATGATTCAATGCGATGTTTATATAACGATGGAAATTTTTTAAGCAGTAGCACGTTGAAAACTCCCTTGCGTTCATCTTTTATACTTACTCCCCTGGGTGCTTTTCGAACAGGATGAATTACGATCGCAGCATTCACTGGTGTAATCGAAATTCGATCCATGATGAACTTGAATTGCAAATCCCTGCCCTCCCCCCATGCCATCGTAAACTGCTCATCAAAACCTCCAACTTTCTCCAGTACCGATTTAGTGCAGGCACAATTTGCCATTATAAATTCCGCTTTCGACAAATGCGAAATGTTGCGTTCATAGTCCGTTGGAATTTCAGGCATCGGCACAATGGTTTTTCCAGTGAAAGCACACCGGCTCGGAGTTGTCCAGAGAAATGCATTCCAATACGCCAACATCCAATTCGAATCTGGAATGCAGTCGTCATCGGTAAACAATATCAACCGGCTGTTTGATTTTCGCCATCCAAAATTTCGCGCAGCAGCGGGGCCCTTTTTCGAAATCAACGAATAACAATTCATCGTGTGGCTCGAACTGTTCGGAAACTTCGTCAATGCCTCTGTGGTCATGCTATCTGGTCCATCGGTAACAATGATGATTTCAAATTCATGTTTCGGAAAGACCTGCCTGGTCAGCGCTTCAACACAGCGCAACAACAACGCGGGACGTTTGTAAGTCGGAATGACAACGGAAACTTTCATAACAATAGCACACTAACAGCAATGAAAAATAATTGTGCCTTCATGCCGGCATACTATTGCCCTTGGATATATCAAATGA
>CBQWHS010000699.1:0-2956 GCA_967728665.1 uncultured Chryseosolibacter sp.
TCATTTTCGTTTCGTATTTATTCACGCTACTTTCCCACTCGTCCGGTTTGGTACGGTTGAGAAAGTTGACTGCGTTATCAACGGTCTTACGGGCTTCATCATATTTTTTCATTCGATCGAGAATATCAATTTTCTGTTCATATGCCCAACGGTTTTCAGAAATCGATAAGGCTCTATTGACCCACTGCAATGCTTGTGCAGAATTTTCGTTGTTGATATAATAGTACCAGGCTGCCTGTAATAACTTATCCTGATCACCGGGACTGCTTTTAAGTTCGCTATCAATCTCAGCCAGTGCTTGCTGGTAAGAGCCCGTTTTAATCTGAAAATGTATTTGGGTATTCTCCCAGGCCACGTAGACCGTTGCATCCCACTGTGTAACGTCCATTGTGATCGTAAGCGATTCATAACGCCGGGATGTTTTTTCTAGCGTTACCTTGAATCTAAGGGCTTCTGTCTTTAAGTCGTACTCGCTGGGATCGCCGTAAATTTTAGAGGTATCGGTGTTCAACAATACAATCCATTCTTTTTCATCCGGTATCGTGGTTAAGGAGTAGCTACCGGCACGAATGGTTTTACCATCGATAACAACATCACGATCGAAAGAAACAGTCGTACCTTTTCCGGCTCCTGTGCGCCAAAGCTTTTTGTAAGGAACAAGGCCTCCCATTATTTTCCGTCCGCGTGCTGCAGGCCTGCCGTAATGAATATTAAAGGTTGTGTAACCAATCACTTCGTGAACATTTGCTTCGCCACTCAACTCCGGCAAATTGATCTGAGCAAAAGATATTTGGCTGATGAAGAAGAGAAGAATAACCGATATTTTTTTCATGACAGCATTTTTTATAAAGGTGGTCGTTGCGCGCCAATAGTGTTGTTAATACCTTGTTAATTAACAAATGAGTGAGTCCGGTTTTTGAAAATATCTTTTTGCAATTGACGACAACTACACTGCTTCGTTACTGCCTGCTCAAATCTTTTCATTATTTTTAACGCTTGTCAAACTAATTCTATTATGAAAAAAGTAACGGGCCTCGGCGGTGTATTTTTTAAATGCAATAATCCGCAAAGCATGAACGAATGGTACGCCAAAAATCTTGGCTTGCCTACCAGTGAATATGGAACAACGTTCGAGTGGAGACAGGCCGATGATCCATCGAAACAAGGATCCACATCGTGGTGCACTTTTCCGCAGGACACCAAATATTTCAACCCGTCAACCAAGCCATTTATGATTAACTATCGGGTAGAAAATTTAGTTGATTTGTTGGACCAATTAAAAAAGGACAACGTCACCATCGTTGATGAGATTGCCGAATACGATTATGGAAAATTTGTTCATGTGCTGGATCCTGAAGGGAACGTGATTGAGTTATGGGAACCCAAAGATTAACTTGGTGTGCGTTATGTGACTTGAGGCGTAGATGATGCTACACTTGACAACACGATCCTTAGCCGTTACACGTCGCTGGATTCTTCCAACTTCCAGCGCTACTTGATCTTATGGAGCAAACAAATATTGATGAGCCCTATATATATCAGCTGACGCAGCGCAATGAGAGCATTCCAATAAAGAAATTCTTTATTTTTGCGCGGTGTTAGACACTCTTGAACAAACCATCATTGCCCTGGCTACTGCTCAGGGAATTTCAGCGATTGCCGTTATTCGCCTTTCGGGAAAAAATTCGATACAAGTCGTTGAAAAATTATTCAAGGGAAAGAAGCTGACTGAACAACCCTCCCATACAGCTCATCTCGGTTTACTGCAGGATGGCGAACGTGTTATCGATGAAGTTCTTGTAACTATCTTCAAAGAACCTAATTCATTCACGAAAGAAAACAGCGTGGAGATTTCCTGTCACGGATCACCGATCATCATCAAAGAGATTATCAAAGCATTTCTAAAACATGGTGCGCGTTTAGCAGAGCCGGGCGAATTTACAAAACGCGCATTTCTGAATGGACGATTTGATCTTGCGCAAGCCGAAGCTGTTGCCGATCTGATTACAGCAGAAACAGATAATGCAAGACAAGCTGCGCTGAATCAAATGCGAGGTGGTTTCTCAAGAGAAATTGCAAACCTGCGTGAAGAGCTTATTCATTTTGCTTCGCTGATTGAACTCGAACTTGATTTCGGAGAAGAGGATGTTGAGTTTGCAAAACGAGATGACTTACGGAATCTGATTTTAAAAATTCAATCGTATCTACACTTGCTCATTGATTCGTTCGATCAAGGCAACGTGATCAAGAATGGAGTTCCAACAGTCATCGCCGGAAAACCGAATGCGGGAAAATCTACGTTGCTAAATGTGCTGTTGAATGAAGAGCGGGCGATCGTCTCCGATATTCCAGGGACAACGCGCGATGTGATTGAGGATGAAATGGTGTTGGGCGGAATTAATTTTCGATTCATCGATACGGCAGGCCTTCGCGAAACTTCAGACATCATCGAAGCAATGGGTGTAGAGCGCACGCACGAGCAGATGAAAAAAGCATCGTTGATCATTTACATGGTCGACCTGGTGAATTCATCACTTGCTGAAATTGAAAAAGAAGAACAACATTTGAAGCAACTTGGTATTGCTCACATCAAAGTCGGAAATAAGATCGATAAAGCTGATGCCAGTTTTGTAAATCAGCTTAAAGAAAAAGATTTCATCTTTATTTCCGCCTCAGCGAAAAAGAACATTCAAGAACTAAAAGACAAGATCCTCTCCCACTTTCACGTGCAAACCGTGAAGACAGGTGACGTGCTCGTGACTAACCTACGTCACTATCAAAACTTACAACAAACTTACGATGCTTTGTCCCGTGTCATTGAAGGGATGGATACAGCTGTGACAGGAGATTTTTTGGCCATGGATATCCGTCAGTCACTGCATTACCTTGGAGAAATCACAGGCACCATTACAACGGATGATTTGCTGGATAATATTTTTAGCAAGTTTTGTATCGG
>CBQWHS010000700.1:0-2955 GCA_967728665.1 uncultured Chryseosolibacter sp.
GAACCGGCACGTGTTCCCGGTGGCAAATACCTTTGGCCCGTTTATGACACCTACGATATTTTTGTTTCGGACTTGAAGGGAAAAATCAAGAAGCAGTTGACGAAGGAAAAAGGTTATGATGCTGAAGCTACTGTTTCTCCGAAAGGAGATAAAATTGTTTTTACATCCACACGCAATGGCGACCTGGACCTTTATACCATGAACCTTGATGGAACGAACGTGAAACAAATCACAAATGAATTAGGATATGATGGAGGTGCGTTCTTTTCTCCCGATGGAAAAAAGTTAGTATTTCGCGCATCACGTCCAAAAACGGATGAGGAGAAAAAAGAATACAGAGATTTTCTTTCACAAGGATTAGTGGCACCCACAGCAATGGAAATTTTCACCTGTAATGCCGATGGCTCGGATCTAAAACAGATTACGAATTTAGGCAAGGCAAACTGGGCGCCTTTTTATCACCCGTCAGGAAGGAAAATTCTATTTTCCTCTAATCATAAAGGTACACGTGGATTTCAGTTCAATATTTTTATGATGAATGAAGATGGTTCAAATCTTGAGCAAGTAACTTATGATGGTGTGTTCGATTCATTCCCGATGTTTTCGCCTGATGGCAAAAAATTAGTTTTTTCATCAAATCGGAACAACGGAGGCACAAGAAACACGAATCTATTTGTGGCCGACTGGAAAGAATGAGGTCGAAAGCTTAAAGCTTAGATGCTCGGATGAAACCGTTTTTGTGTTAAATTTATATTGCTTGGACTCCAATAAGACGTTGTGGATCAATGCCAGATTCCCGCTTCCAATGCCTTTTTCGAATGACTTAAGCGCCTAATGACTAAAGAGTATGATCGGATTTTTTGAACATCAATATCTTTCTTACAAGAAGAATCACATCCGCAATCTTTTGGCACTTGCAAAAGTGGATGGACACGTTCATGCAAAAGAAGAAAAACTTCTCTACAAAATTGGCAAACGTTATGGTTTGAAAGATCGCCAGATTAAGGAGCTTGTTGACAGCAAGGAAAAATTTGAAATGAATATTCCCGACAATCACAACGACAAGATGAATCTCCTTTATGATCTCCTGCTGATGATCTATGCGGATGAGGTTGTGGATAAACATGAAATTTCTTTTTTCGAAGATGCTGTCAAGAAACTTGGAATGAAAAAAGAAACTGTGAAGTGGTTATTAAAAGTTTTTGAAAAGGGAACTCCACCACCGGCCGATGTTTGGTCTGAGATCAAACAAGAGGCGAAAGAGAAATATGTGTTGAAATCTTAGCCTTCAAACAGACCCCAGAACTTATCTACAATAATTAGTACCGATAAAATTCCCAGTAAAACAGGGCAGACGTACTGAATCGTAAAGTCCAGATATTTTTTGATAAAGGATGTCGAAAAAGCTTCATCACCTTGCGCGAGTTCCTTGTTCAGGTTTTTAATTTTCCATTGTTTCGCGATAAAAATACACATCAGGCATCCTCCGATTGTGAGCGAAATGTCGCAGACATCAGAGATGAATGTCAGAAAATCACGACCACGGTAAAATCGCAGAGTATTAAAAAATGAAACCGATCCCTGACTCATCATACTTGGCAGGCCTAATATGTAAATAAGGATTACGAGCAACCAAACTGCACGCTTTCTCGGGAATCGCTTTTGATCTACCAAATATGCAACAGGCACCTCAAGGAGCGAGATCGTTGAGGTCAACGCAGCGAAACACAACAACAGAAAAAACGATCCGCCGATTACTCTTCCAAGCATTGGACCGAGCTGCTGAAAAATTTTTGGCAAAACGAAAAATACGAGTGGTGGTCCCTGTGACGGAGAGATCCCTTGTGAAAAAACTAATGGAAAAACCATGAGCCCGGCAAGGAAAGCAACAGAAGTATCCGTGGCGCATATCACGGAAGATGAGGAAACAATATTTTCTTTTTTACCTAAATAAGAGCCGTATGTCATCATTCCTCCCATGCCGAGTGACAATGAAAAAAACGCCTGCCTCAATCCATCGAACACTGTTTGGGCATTAAGTTTTGAAAAATCAGGAATGAGATAAAAACGAATTCCCGCCATGGCATTGGGAAGTGTCAAACTGTAAACTATGAGTCCAATTAAAATTACATACAGGGCAGGCATCATGATTTTGTTAGCAAGCTCGATGCCTTTTTGAATGCCTTGTGACACAATCAAAGCCGTCGCGAACATGAACAAAAGCGAAAAAATAAAATTGGAATTTTTGAATCCCTGCCACGAGTTAAGATCAATAATGTTGTTTACAAAAAGGCCGAAAAAAGTTCTGAAATCATTTTGTTGAATCAGGCCGCCAAAGCTGATGTGGAAGAAATATCCAAATGCCCACCCAGCCACTACGTTGTAAAAGGATAAAATGAAAACACCCATCATAATGCCAAACATTCCAACGAGTGCCCATCGTTTGCCTCCCAGTTTTTCGTAGGCTCCATACGCATTGGTCCCCGCGGCTCGGCCAATCGCGATTTCACCTACCATCACTGGAAAACATAAAAGGAAAACACAAACCAGGTAGAACAAAAGAAAAATTGCTCCACCGTTTTGTCCGGTGAGATAAGGAAAACGCCAGATGTTTCCCAGACCGACTGCGGACCCTGCGGCAGCGAGAATAAATCCAATTCTGCCGGAAAAATTACCTCTGTTTGACATATCTTATTCAAACAAAATAAGCGTTAAACCATTATCAGCAAAAAACAGTTTAATAGATGGCAAATGAGCAAGTGGGAACTACTTTTTTATCTCGAAGATGTAAATTGCCGCAATTGATTAAATTAACAACTGTGGAGGTCTTATGGATGAATTCAGGAAACTAACTACGCAGGAAAAAGCGCTCAGGATCAATTTGAGCAAGGCGATTTATGGATCGTTTGCAGAGATCGGAGCCGGCCAGGAAGTTGCTGCTAATTTTTTCAAGGT
>CBQWHS010000701.1:0-2954 GCA_967728665.1 uncultured Chryseosolibacter sp.
ACACTTACGCCCATCTCTCTTGCCTTGGAAGTGAAATCCTGAACGATGAGGAAGTATCCCGGGTAACCGGTTTTTTCGATGGTGGCTAATTCGAAATCGAGACGATCGCGAAGCGCCTGGGAAACGTCTCCGTACTTTTTCTTCGCTCCTTCGTATGTTAAATATTTTAGGTATTCATCTTCAGTGTTGAACTCTTTCGGAATGTCAAACTTGGGAAGCAGCACATTTCTTTCAAGTGTGAAGCTTTCAATCTTCTCCACGATTTCGTTAACCGTGTCAATCGCTTCCGGCATATCGCGGAAGATCGACTTCATTTCATCCTGCGATTTGAAATAGAATTGATCATTCGGCAATCCTAATCGTGTTCCCCGGCCATGGCCGATAGGAGTGGACTTGAATTCACCTTCTTTAATACATAACAAAACATCGTGGGCCTGAGCTTCTTCTTTGTCGAGATAAAATGATTCATTAGCCGCAAAATATTTCACGTTATACTTCTTCGCAAAACGCAACAACGTTTCGTTGACGTGATCTTCTTCGGCAATTCCATGTCGATTCAATTCAACATAAAAATCTTCACCAAACTGATCATGCCACCAGCGGAATGCATCTTCGGCTTGTTTTTCGCCAACATGAAGGATCAAGTGTGGGACTTCGCTGTTCAAATTTCCTGTTGTCGCGATCACATCTTGTTTATATTGACTTACCAGTTCTTTGTCGATACGCGGATGTATTCCATACAGCCCCTCGATGAATCCAAGAGAACTTAATTTTGCAAGGTTATGATAACCATTCTTATTTTTTGCTAACAATACTTGTTGATAGCGCTTGTCGGGATTGTCTTTTGTGAATTTTAATTTCTTACGTTCATCGGCAAGAAAAAACTCACAACCAACAATCGGTTTTATTTCATGATTCAATGCTTCGCGAACAAACTTGAAAGCGCCATACATGTTACCCAAGTCTGTTAAGGCAATGGCTTTCATGTTTAACGATTTTGCTTTCGCCACCATCGCCTTGATGTCTGGCGTTGCTTGCAACACGGAGAACTGTGAGTGCGCATGAAGATGAACAAATGGTTTTTCGGAAACCGTTGTTGGCTCATCAGTCAAAGAATAACCTGCCTGCTTCTTCTTCTCTCGTTTCGTAAAGTTGGCTGCCTCAAGATTTGGCTCCTCGTATATGATTTCTTCAAAAGGAGTGTCATCAAACGGCTTGACAACTTTCACTTTCATCAAACCAAAAAAGCAACGCGCTGTTGCGGCAACATCATATGCAGCATCGTGGGCATCACCAAAGTCTTTTCCAAAGAGTTTTTCATGTAACTCTACTAACCTTGGCATCTTTAGTCTGCCCCCGATACCTCCAGCTAGCTGACAATATTCAACCGATACGAGTCCTGTGTCTACTTTATCAAGCCTGGTAATTTTTTCAAGATCAAGATTCTGACGAAGAAACTCCGCGCCAAGAATACTGATATCAAATTCGATGTTGTGGCCGACCAGCATCGAAGTCTTTTCAAGGTCTTTGCTGAAAATTTCCAACACGCTGCTGAATTCGTGTCCTTCTTCCATGGCACGCCTGGTGGAAATTCCGTGAACCTGTTCCGCTTTGTAAGGGATGTCGAAACCATTCGGTTTGATGATGAAATTTTGCTGCGACAACAGTTTGCCTTTTGCATCGTGCAGCTGCCATGCGAGTTGAACAACGCGCGGCCAGTTATCTACATCTGAGATAGGTGCAGTCTTATTGTGCGGAATACCGGTGGTTTCCGTGTCGAAAATTAAATACATTAAACAGTAGTGGTTGAGGCCGTAAATTTAATCCCCGAAAGGAAGATTAAAATCATTCAGCTACATTATTGAAAACTATTGTCAACTCGTGACAGTTCATTCGATTTGATCAAAATTTAGCCTTCCCAAGGTGAGAAAATCAAGCTTTTTCATAACCAAAAAAGAGAAATTTAGGGCCTTAAAACAGACTTAAGTTATTGTATACCATTAACTTAATTGAAATGGTGTTCCGTTTGAAGTCTACATTTCAAATCTAAAAATGTATATGAAACCCGTTTATGAAAAAATCACTGACTTCTTAAAACGTGAGTGGTTTTTACTTGTTATGCTGTGCACTATCTCGTTGATCTTCTTTCTCTTCGAGGTGCTCTGATGTTGTCAAGAATCTGACGGGAAGCTTATTTAGAAACTGTTTAAAATAAACTGACTTCATTGTTTGGTAAATCACTGAGGAGTATTTTTGGCCGACCTTAAATCTCCTCAGGATTAACACTAGACTATGAATTGGTTCGCAGATTTTTTCTCCAGCACGATTGGAAGAAAACTTTTAATGGCGTTAACAGGCCTCTTTCTTATACTCTTCCTTGTTGTTCACTTAATCGGGAATTTCCAGCTGCTCAAAGATGATGGCGGACGAGCGTTCAACGTTTACGCTCACTTTATGACCAGCAATCCGTTAATCAAAGTGGTTTCGTATGTGAATTATTTTTTCATCCTTTTGCACATCGCAGTCGCGATCATTCTTACACGAAGGAATGCTGCAGCAAGACCAAAAGGATATGCAGTGAGCAACAACTCATCGACATGGAGCTCTCGCAACATGGGAATTCTCGGAACAATCATTTTAATTTTCCTTGTCATACACCTAAAAGGTTTTTGGTACGAAATGCACTGGGGTGGAATTGCTACTGCCAACTACGATGGGACTGAATACAAAGACTTGTTCAAAGTTGTCGACGTGGCGTACGCGCAAATTTGGTACGTTGCCGTTTACGTTATTAGTATGATCTTCCTGGCTTTCCATTTATATCACGGATTTGGAAGCGCATTTCAAACCCTTGGACTAAACCACGTGAAGTATAATCCCATTATACGCTTCGTGGGCGTTGCGTTTTCGATTATCGTTCCGGCATTGTTTGCTGTGATTCCAATTGTCATGTT
>CBQWHS010000702.1:0-2950 GCA_967728665.1 uncultured Chryseosolibacter sp.
ACGCCACCGGTGTTAACCGAAATGTATCCACCTGCTTGCTGAATTCTTTCAAACGAAGTTCTGTCAACGACCAGGTCACGAATGATTGGGAACGCTGACGCTCTCCAAGGCTCAACGGTAATGGTCTCGCCATCTTTAAAAGTTCTCATGTGCAGCTGACAAGTTGTTGTCTGCTGTGGTCCATGTGGACGGCCGTTTATATACATGCTGCACATTCCACAAATACCTTCGCGGCAATCATGGTCAAATGCAACAGGGTCTTCACCTTTTTTTACGAGATCATTGTTCAACACATCAAACATTTCAAGGAATGACATGTCACTTGAGACATGGTCGAGCTGATAGGTTTTGAAATCCCCTTTCGCTTGACTGTTCTTTTGTCTCCAGACTTTGAGTGTTATTTTCATGGGAAGTTTATTCGTTAATATGTTGAGTCGTTAATACGTTACGCTACTTACAATTTGATCCATAAATGACAGACCGTAATATTCAACTGGTTCTTCGACTGTCGAAGCAGAGTTGGTTTTTTTTGACTTCAAGTATTTTACAAATCCATTAATCAAAGCGACACATTTTTCGATTTTCGCCTTGAGTTCATTTGCCACAGCTTCGGAAATGTAACCTTCTTCATGCGCGATTAGTAAATGGTCGATCAACTCTAGAAGTGATGCACGGCTTATTCTGCAAAACCTTATAAATTCCTGGTAATGGTACCTTCCAAAACCCTCCGCAATATTATTGGTTGCTGAGCGAGAGGCACGTCTCATTTGGCTGCAGAGTTCAAACTTTTCATCTGCAGGAAAACTTTTTATCAAAACGGAAACTTCACGCCTTATCTCGGCACTCAACTTCCAACAATTCAATTCCTGAAATGATCTTAATGTGGCCATTCTCTATTTGCTACAACGTGCAACGTATAACCAATAACCAATCAACGTATAACCTATTTATAGCTTCTCTGCGTCAGCTTCACGTTCTCAAACTTCAGTTCTTCTTTGTGAAGTACTTCTTGTTGATTGTCGCCTTTGTATTCCCAGGCTGCCACGTATGCAAATTCATCGTCTTTACGTAAGGCTTCGCCATCCGGTGTCTGTGATTCCTCACGGAAGTGACCTCCACAAGATTCTGAGCGGTTCAATGCATCATCAACCATCAGTTCACCAAGTTCCATGAAGTCAGCAACGCGGTTTGCTTTTTCAAGTTCTTGATTCAATTCTCCGTTTCCTCCAGTCACATTCACATTCTGCCAGAACTCTTCGCGCAAGCTTTGAATTTTCACTTTCGCCTTCTTCAGTCCTTCTTCCGTACGCGACATTCCACAGTAATCCCACATCGTCAAACCAAGTTCCCGATGAAGCTCGTCAACGGTCTTCTTTCCTTTAATGCTCAACAGTTTTTGAATTCTGCTTTGAACATTTTCCATTGATTCTTTAAATGCCGGATGATCTGTTCCAATCTTATCACTCCAGCCAATGTTGGCCAGATAATCACCGATTGTGTAAGGAATAACAAAATAACCATCAGCCAGACCTTGCATCAATGCACTTGCACCAAGACGGTTCGCGCCGTGATCGCTAAAGTTTGCTTCGCCCAATGCGTAAAGTCCGGGAACCGTTGTCATCAAGTTGTAATCAACCCAAAGTCCGCCCATGGTATAGTGAACTGCCGGGAAGATTTGCATCGGAACTTCATAAGGATTGTCGCCTGTGATTTGCTGATACATGTCGAACAGGTTTCCATATTTCGATTCGATCAACTTTTTGCCATCGCGTTTGATAGCGTCAGCAAAATCAAGAAACACTGCCAAGCCCGAACCTACACCGCGTCCTTCATCACAAGCATACTTTGCATTTCTGGAAGCCACGTCACGAGGAACAAGATTTCCAAAGGATGGATATTTTCTCTCTAAGAAATAATCACGTTCACTTTCCGGAATATTAGCGGCATCTTTTCCTTTCAATCCAGGACGAGCAACTTTTGGAACCCACACACGACCATCGTTACGCAATGATTCAGACATCAGCGTAAGCTTCGATTGATGATCGCCTGACACAGGAATGCAAGTCGGGTGAATCTGGGTAAAACAAGGATTGCCAAACAACGCGCCTTTTTTGTGCGCGCGCCATGCAGCCGTCACGTTGGATCCTTTTGCATTAGTCGAAAGGAAAAATACATTTCCGTATCCACCAGTACACAATAACACGGCATGTCCGCTGTGTGATTCTATTTTACCTGTTACTAAATCACGCGTAATAATTCCACGAGCTTTTCCGTCAGCAACCACAACATCAAGCAATTCTGTGCGGTTGTACATCTGCACTTTGCCAGCCGCAATCTGACGATTCAAAGCACTGTAAGCACCCAACAACAATTGTTGTCCGGTTTGCCCACGAGCATAAAATGTTCTTGATACTTGAGCCCCACCAAATGAACGGTTGTCCAACAATCCACCGTATTCACGAGCGAAAGGAACACCTTGTGCCACGCATTGATCAATGATATCAACACTAACTTCTGCCAGGCGATGAACATTTCCTTCACGTGCTCTATAGTCACCACCTTTGATCGTGTCGTAAAACAAACGATAAACGCTATCACCATCGTTGCGATAATTCTTTGCTGCATTGATTCCACCTTGTGCGGCAATGCTGTGTGCCCTTCTTGGAGAATCCTGGAAACAGAATGCTTTTACATTGTATCCAAGCTCTGCTAACGAGGCCGCGGCTGATGCACCCGCAAGGCCCGTTCCTACCACGATTACTTCGTACTTACGCTTATTGGCTGGGTTCACCAGCTTCAGGTTGAATTTATGTTTAGACCATTTTTCGGCCAACGGGCCTTCTGGAATTTTTGAATCTAATTTCATAGTGAAGTATATTCTTAGATCAATTTAGAAACATGACAATTGGAATCACAGCAAACAATGCCGGAACGATAATCGAAAACGCAA
>CBQWHS010000703.1:0-2937 GCA_967728665.1 uncultured Chryseosolibacter sp.
GTGATAGCAACACCCGAAGTAAGATTGGCGCTTACTTTTTTTAAACACATTACATTGAGCGGTCAATTGCTGTATACGAAACTGGTAGAGAATGCTGACGATGCCATACAAGTTCCGCAGACGATGTTTAATGGACAGTTGTCGTACGAAAATATTTTTTTCAATGGCAACCTGGATATGCATGCTGGGGTTGATGTTCATTGGAAATCGGACTACTATGCGAATGGTTATGATCCGGCAATACGGCAGTTCTACGTTCAGCAAAAATTCCTTATTCCGGCATATTCACTTGTGGATTTGTTTTTCGATGCGAAAATAAAACGTGGACGAATCTTTTTTAAGTACCACAATTTTACTCAGGCGTTTACAAAATCAGGTTATCTGCCAACACCATATTACCCAGGGCAGTCAAATGTTTTTGATTTTGGTTTTGATTGGTCTTTTTACGATTAATCAAATGGAAGCAAAAGACAAGTTCACATTGGGGCTTGAATTGCCAACGGATCCACGGTGGATTAACATTGCCGAGAAAAATATTGAAGACATTCTTGTCGATCACGCCTACTGTGAACAGAAGGCTGCATCATCCTGTATTTCTCTGATTATTTTATATCCCGAAAAGGATAAACTTGTACACGCACTCACGCCAATAGTTGCAGAAGAATGGAGTCATTTTGAAAGAGTAATTGAAGAGTTGACTAAACGCGGTTATCCGTTGGGGAGGCAACGAAAGGATGAATATGTAGAGGCTTTGCAAAAAGTTATTCGCAAAGGCGGCAACCGTGATCAGCAGCTTATGGAAAAATTGTTGATGAATGCGCTGATCGAAGCAAGAAGCTGCGAACGTTTTAAATTGCTTTGGAAGAATATTGCAGATCCCGAACTTTCAAAATTCTACTACGAACTGATGGTATCAGAAGCTGGCCATTACAGGAATTTCATACAGCTCGCCAAGGAATATATGCCGGAGGACGCGGTTAATGAACGATGGCGTGAGTTATTGGAGCAAGAGGCAAAGATCATTAACAACCTGGATGTGCGTGGAGACCGCATGCATTAATCACTCGATCGAAATCTTGCTAACTTTTTTGCCGTCACCGGATTTCAGAACCAGTAAATAGTTTCCATGGTACAGATTTGTGACATCGACACGCTGCTGGTGAAATCCAATATTTTGTTCGCCTAAATCGCTTGTCATCATACTCCGCCCAAACGAATCAATAATTTCAAGTGAAACAGAGCCCGCTCGCTGAAGATGATATTCCACGTTCACAGACGACTTCACCGGGTTTGGATAAACCGAAAAATTATCAGGCGAGATTTTTACAGTCACTCCAGTGGGTGGTTGCTGAATGCTGATGTAGTCGATGGCCCATCCCCATGAAGTAATCGCAGGACCGGAAACAAGTCTCCATCTAAACAGGACGAGATCACCATGCGAAAAACTCTTACTAATGTCAATTTCATGTGACACCAACATCGTACTGTTTCCAGGTTGATTGTTCGAGAAGGCATTCTGCCAATAACGTTCAACATCTCCCGGAAAACTTGCATCATATGGGTTGGAAAGTTTCACCCAATCCAAACCGTTTTTTGTTGCCTCAACGAAAACCGAATCATTTTTTGGTTCGATAATCGTGATGTCGCTGTAGTACAAACTCGGATTAACGTTGGAGACCGCGATGGGTGTGCGAACAATCACCTCATAAATCTTGTTTGAGGAATAGTTGTGATTAGTCTGCAACGTTTTTCGTTGTTGTGCTGAAGTATTCAAATAGTTTTGAAGCGTAAATCCATCTACTACAAGGTCGGTCATGGTGCCGAAGTATGTCGAATAAGAACTCTTCGGTGTTAACACAGTGAAATAATTTACAGACTGTGTGAAAGATTGAAACGGTGCAGTTCCTCGATAGCCAATTAGCTTCAACACTTTAGTGCCCACAGCTACATCCGTTATTTCAATATCGCTTGTGCCTGCAGCAAATGGAATTAATGATTTTGTACGAACATTGTTTACGTAAATCTGAATAGAGTCAAAATCATTTGTTGCTTTAACCCGCATCATCAATTTTTGAAAGGGCGATGTGCCTGAAGCTAATATTTCCGGGCTCGCTATGGCGGATTGAACGTTTGCAATTTTGGCTGTCCAGATTCCGCGTCCATGGGTTGCAATAATTACTTCGTCATCCTGGCCTTTCATATCCCAAACAGAAACATTCAGAAAATCTTCACGCAGCGCCCAACTGCTACCCCTGTCGATCGATTCAACAACTCCAATTTCGGTGCCTGCCCAGATAATGTCGGGATTGTCGGGTCGAACGTACAGACAAAAAACAGCCACGTCGGGAAATCCGCGTGAACTCGTAGTACCGGTTCCAAATCCTGATATATCCTCCCAGGTCTGACCTTTGTCTGTTGTACGCAAAATCTTAGGAGAATTTGCAAATGAGAAAAGCGCGTATGCTGTATTTTCTTCTGTGGGATGTGAAGCTAGTTTGGTGATGTTGCCCAACTTCACTTCGGAATAATTATTAGTTGGAGAGAATGTTTTGCCTCCATCACTCGACACATACAAATTTCGGAGTGCTCCCGTGGTGGACATTCCGCTTCCGGCCCAGACAACATTTGCATTCGCCCTGGACACTTCTACATCCAGGTAGAACGGCGAGCCAGTATACGGTAAAAATTTTTGTGGGATCGATGTCAATTGCCAGCTTCCTCCAAAGTCGTTAGAAACATAAACACCCGCTGCGCCTATAGTAAAGATCCGATCCGGATAATCTTTAGAATTACTCAGCTTAGTAATAAATGGAAAGTCGCTGGCGCCTGGTGTGAACCCAGAGTTTGAACTTGCCCATGTTAATCCACCGTTGGTACTTCGGGAGAGTTGTCCGCTGTAAACACTTCCGATAATTTTATTTGGATCACGACTGTTCC
>CBQWHS010000704.1:0-2933 GCA_967728665.1 uncultured Chryseosolibacter sp.
TAGCATTTCGCGTCAAATAATTTCATTCGATATTACGATGATATTCAAAACATAAAATCATCGTATTACTCTTCTAAGGAGTTAAATTGTAACCACCCGGCCAAGATTTAGCGGCCATTTGGAAGGACCTAAAAAATTGCAAATAAATAGAAGGATGTACATTCCAAAACAGAACTTAACAACTGACAAAAGCGAAATTGTAGCATTTATGAGGCAATTTAGTTTTGGGACTATTATCACTGCAAAAGATAGTTTTCCAATTGCGACACATTTGCCTTTCCTTGTTACTACCGAAGACGACAGTGTTATTTTGACTTCGCATTTTGCAAGGGCTAATGAACATTGGCAAGACATTGAAAACAACAATGTCTTGGTAATTTTTAGTGAACCACACGCCTACATTTCGACAACAAATTATGATAAAGAACTCAACGTACCGACTTGGAACTATATTTCAATCCATGCCTATGGGCAAGGCGAATTAGTCACGGAAGCGGAAAGGACTTTTGAAATACTTGAAGCAACCATCAACAATTTTGAAGCTTCGTACAGGCAACAATGGGACAATTTCCCTGAAGATTATAAATTGAAAATGTCAAAGGGTATCGTGGCCTTCAAAATTATTGTCAAAGATCTGCAAGGCAAGAAAAAGTTGAGTCAAAATAGAACGGATACAGAAAAGAAAAAAATAATCGAGACTTTATCAAAAAGCAATAACACAAATGAGCAACGAATAGCTGAATTTATGAAGAATAGCTCAGGGGGTGAACCAAACAGCCGTTAACATTAAAGGCAGGTTAGATATAAGACTTAATTTAAACTCCACCCGATAACAGATGGCTGTTAACTAACCATAACACCTATGGCAAAATCCCTAAATGCAATGGTATAACATTTTATTTGGAGGAACTGATCAAGCACACTAACGATAAACTTATTCTCGTGAGCCCGTATCTCCAGTTCAAATGATCGAATTAAAGAGCATATTTCAAAATCTAAATATTCAGAAGAAAGATATTCGAATCATCTACTGTGAGAACAACCTTCATCCATGTAAAAAATCATTATAATCTTCTCCTCCATCTTTTCTCCATTTGCCCTTATTAAGCGAGGTACTGACTCACCCGAATTGACCGACTTGGTAAGTTCCAATTCCTTGAGGGAAGGCCAGGTTAATTCTGTTCCAGGAGTTGATAGCGGTGACAACCAATGTGAGATCGATTAATTCTTCATCTGAAAATTCTTTCTTAACCTCGTAATACACTTCGTCTGGAACGTGAGCTTCCGTAAGTGATTCGGCCCATGCCAATGCTGCACGTTCCTTGGATGTATAGTAGGGAGATTCACGCCAGGCACTTAATCCAAATAAACGTTGTTCGGTTTCTCCGTGTGCGCGAGCATCCTTAGAGTGCATATCCAGGCAGTAAGCACAACCATTGATTTGCGATACGCGAAAGTCAACCAGCTCTTTAAGCTTTACGTCAATTGTTGATTTTTTGATGTAGGCGCCCATGCCAAATAATGTTTTTAACGCCGCTGCTCCTTTTTCAAAAATGTTAAGTCTGTGTTCCATAAATTGATTTTGTTAAATTCTATACTGTAGACAAGCAACATCTGTTTTTTAGACACATATGAATTTTTATTCAACACGTGCTTTTTAAATAATCATCGGTACGATTACCTGTAGCTGTCTGCTTCCATAATAGCTTCCGCGAATGCTGATGGTGCTTCCTGCGGAAGATTATGTCCGATGTTGTTGAGTGTCCTGTGCAAATATTTACTGACATATTTGTGTGCATAGACCGAGGGTTGGGGGTGGGGCGCTCCGTTTGCATCCCCTTCAAGGGTAATGGCCGGAACTGTAATCTCGGGATTGTTAGCAAGTTGCTCTTCTAATTCATTATATTTTGGATCGCCTGTCTCGATCCCAAGACGCCAGCGGTAATTGTGAATGGTGATGGCGACATGATCGGAATTGTCAAATGCATTCTTGGTACGGGAGAAGGTGGCATCATCAAATTTCCAGGTCGGTGAGGCTAAGCGCCAGATCAGCCTGGCGAATTTTTCCCGGTGTTTTTCATATCCGATTCGTCCTCGTTCAGTCGCAAAGTAAAACTGATACCACCATTGCAGTTCTGATTCGGGAGGTAAAGGTATTTTACCAGCTTCCTGATTTCCGATCAGATAACCACTTACGGATACTATCGCCTTACATCGCTCCGGCCAAAGAGCTGCAATCACATTAGCCGCCCTTGCACCCCAATCGAAGCCTCCAATGATTGCTTTTTTTATATTCAGTGAATCCATTAAAGCAATTGCATCGACAGCGAACACGGATTGTTGGCCACTCCGAAAGGTATCAGGCGAAAGAAATGTTGTCGTTCCGTAGCCACGGAGAAAAGGTACGATCACACGATATCCACTAGCCGCAAGTTTTTCACCGGCGTCAAAGAAACTGTGAATGTCGTAAGGCCATCCGTGCAGCAGGATAACTGGTGACCCAAGTGAAGAACCGAATTCGACGTAACCGACGTTCAAATCGCCAGCGTTGATTTGTTTGAGGTTTGAAATTACGGGCTTTTCCACTGTAGCTGAGTTTTCGGAAATAGAACTGTAGAGGTTAATGTCGTGACCAATGATTTCACCTGCGAGTGCTGCAATGGACAGTCCGGTTACAGCAAGGAAGCGACGTCGGTTAGCATCTTCAATCATTTGTTTTTAGTTGAATTTGTTAGTTTACAGCCTCATTAAGAGAACGCGTATAATTCTCCAAGACATAGAGGAGTTCTTCCCAGGTTAGCTCTGACAAACGAACTCTTTGATCATTAATGAAAAATGTTGGCGTTCCATTCACACCGCTCGTTAGACCACTCTTAAAATCAGCTTCTATTTTTTCCCTTGTTTCACTACTGCTGACATCCCGTTTGAACTGG
>CBQWHS010000705.1:0-2928 GCA_967728665.1 uncultured Chryseosolibacter sp.
TCTCTTGTCCATTCATCAGGTCGTTGAAGATCGATCAATTGTTCGCCATCGAGTAAAAATGTAATTCCACCGGTAAACTCAAGTTCAAAAGTATATGTTCCGTCTTCGGGCAGTGTAATGGTTCCTGAATAGCTCGATCCATATTCGTTTTCTGTTTCGAGCACTTCACACGTCAACTCAGGGGTAACTCCGCTGGTGGCTGGAGTGAGTCGGGAAAAGTCTGATACACTTTTGAACTTTCCGTTGTATGTTTTGTACGCAATGGGACTCACCGTGATCTTTGCGTCCTTCATCAATCGATACTTAATATTGCGAATGGCAACGGGTCCATGGTCTCCTTGAATCATCAAAGGACCAAATGCTTTTTCATTGTTTTCCAGCGGGCCTCCCGTGGGCAGCGGAACTTCAACATTATTGTGAATGCGGACACCGTTCAAATCAACATAAACAAATTTTGCATTTGAAATTTTATTTCCGGATGCATCGAATCGCGGTGCACGAAAAGAAATTTTAAAATTTTGCCACAACCCTGGAGCTTTGGCAGGATTGCTTAATGGAGCTTTTCCCATGTAAATCTTGCCAGGTTCACTTTCCCAGTTTCTGTAAATGCCGCCAATGTCAGAATACTTCGGACTCATTACGCCCCAGCTATCCAACAGTTGGACTTCGTATCGCCCCTGTAGATAAATACCGGAGTTGGATCCTTTTGGTAGCATCACATCAAACTCAAGTTCGATGTCGCCATGTTCGAAATTTGTGACGAGTTGGTCTTTTTTTGTTTCATCGTTGATGTTAAGGAGAATCCCGCTGCCAGGTTTAAATGTCACGGCTGCCTTTTGAACAGGGGGTGGTTGATCTTTCGACTTTTTCTTTTTCGAATTTTCTACCGGAGCGGTTTTCTCATGTTCATGAATATCGATTGTTGGATCGATCGTAACATCGCCCACAATCTGCCAGTTGCCTGCCTGCGTCTTGAACGCTGACAAATTATCAAGTGGCAAAATTTTCAAGGACGCGTCTTGCGCAGTGGCCGCCATGAAAAGCAACGCCATTACAGTAACGCACAATAATTTTTTCATTATAATTTTAAGTTTTGAAGGATTGCAAATATGGCCTTAACAATGGGCTTAAGCAAGGGCGAATGCCCAGTAATCACACGCAAAGATTGATGGTGTGCGTGTGTGCTTCGGCGTTTGCAATCCGACAAAGAATATTTGAGCTCTGTAATCTGGATTATCGCACCCGTTTGATTACGCTTTCAATAGGCAGCATGAAAGGGCGAGGGCATGTCGTTTATCAAAGTTTTAAACAACATGCCCTAAATTTTATAGATCGACGGCGTCAAAATTATTTCATTAAGTCCGCTGGCGTTACCTGGTGTCGGAGAATATATAGGAAAGGGTCCCAGCCGCCACCATTTTTCTGAATGTATTCGTGGGCGATTTGTTTTCCGTAGTTATAATTAATGACATAGCTTCTGTTCTTACGAATGAACGCGATGCTTTTCAAGGCAGTCTCCTCATTAAACAATGCGTATTCGATCAACCATTGAATTGCTTTCTTTTCGTCCATGGTTCCGTTCACAATGCCGCGGGCGGCTTCATTTCTCGCGAAATTAAGTTCGCCACGAATTTCCAATGCATTGAAGTATGCTGTGACGCCCGTGGTATCCAATCCTGCAAGTGGAAGCAAAACGTTTTTAGTAAATTCAATTTTATCCTTTCCGGGAAACACAACTTCGATTCCTTCGTTGGCGGTTCCTTCGGCAATAAAGGACTGAGGACTATACAATGGATACAACGAAATTTCAACCTGGCCTTTATCCCTGTATAGATTTTTTTCCAACAACATATTGTAAACATGATGCCCGGGATAACTTTCGTGACTACCAACGTCTATTGCACGGTCAATGAAAATATTCAAGTCCGTGTTGATTTGAATTACACTTTGATAATTTCCCTTGTACCAGTTGTAGCCACTCCACGGTTTGTTATCAACATATTCTAATTTAAAATCTTCATTTGAGGGAAGTTGCACATGTGAGAGAGTTCGTTTTCTACATTCAGCAATCGCTGTTTTAAAGATGGTGTCAAGCTTTGCTTTTGGAATAATGAATCGGTTCGATAGTTTTTGAAAGCGATCGGAGACGCTCCCCTTGCCGGGAAGAATTTTGTCAAGCTTGGTGACAACTTCTTTGAAATGGGATTCGTCATAAACAGGAGCCGTCACTCCATAAAGATCTTTCGACTCTTCGTCAAATGAAGCAAACTCACCACTGAAGATTTTTATTCTTCGTGAAAATGCCCGCAGTTGTGACTTCATCCAATTTGCACGCATATTAACAGTATCATTCGCAACAGTATCAAAAACCTGTAAGTCCATTACGATGGCATCGACTGCTTTCAATAAACTATCCTTAGGAAAGATTTTGTTTACCATTCCGGTTGGTTTCAAAGAATCAGGTCCATAGTATGCATCGACAAAATCAGAATCATATTGTCCTATTGTCAAACCGAGTTTTACATATTTGATTCCTATAGCGTTGAAGCGATCGGAGTGCGAAATAAGTTTTTCCTTCGTAGTGCAGGCGGTGACGATCAGAAACGACAATAGATAGATAAAATATTTCATGTTGATTGATTTTGCGATGTGAAGATAATTGATTTTTGGATGCATCGAAGTTTTGTACGAGGCACAAATGATTTTTATGCAAACTGGCCTTAAGTATTTGTGTATTCGACTTAGAAGGATTTAAGCCGCAGAGGAAATACCAAGGAGCGCAAAGAAAGCCTGGAGCAACTGCGAAATCACTTGTCAGATTTATAAGTAAAACTTCAAGCTTAACGCGACTACACGCTACTTCGTGATCTTTAACACCAGTCTTTTTTTTGAGTGATGAAAGTTGCTTCGTGCCCGTTAAGATAGGAC
>CBQWHS010000706.1:0-2908 GCA_967728665.1 uncultured Chryseosolibacter sp.
TTTCTTGATGCGTTTAACAACTATTCAGGCGATACACCATTTACTTCGTGACTCTGGCCATTCTGCGAGGGATCCGATTGATGTTCAATAGTATTAGGAGTGTGTGTTTTATTGACGGACTTTTTCCCTTGTCTTGCCGTTGAAACAATCGAAGATCGTCCTTCGACAATCGGCGTAATATCTTTCGCGAAGACAGCAACCTCAATAATTTCGTTCTCCTTACTTTTCACTGGTGCATAGGTTGCAAGAAGCTTGTGCACTTTGCCATCAAACTTGCTCTCCTCTACGCTTTCAAACCACTCACCGCTGAGAACGCGTTTAAACATGTCAACAAAATGCTGTCGCTCATGATCGGGACGCCACTCAAATGCAATCATGCCTTTTACTGGCTTGACCCCCATGGCAATCACAGTCTTAGAGAACGCTTCATTCCATGTCACGAGCTTATAGTGGCGATCAACCGTGAAGACTATTGCGCCGGACACATTAAGGAGTTGTGAAATATAATTCTCCATTGTCTCCGCTTCGCGCATAGACTTCTCCATGCTTTCCTGCGTTGCCGACAACTCCTCCATGTTCTGCCGGAGCTCCTCTTCTTGTGCTTTCAATTCTTCAGTCTGTTGCTGTGCTTCCTTGAGAAGTTGTGCCAACTGCTGCTGCGCGTCAATTAATTCCGCGATGTTCTTTGCAAACACCACCGCTTCTTTTATCTCACCAGTTTTCGTTTGTACGGGTGCGAAAATCGAGAGGTACTTGTCCCTTTGACCGTCATCTCGTTGCCCTTCCCATTGAAATTGAAAAGTCTCGCCTTGATGAGCACGTGTCCACAATGGAATTAACGAATTTCTGTAGTCGGGCAACCACTCGAATGCAGTCATTCCTTTTTCCAGCGTGACGTTAAGTGATCCTATCAATTTGCCAAAAGCTTTATTCCATGTAACCAAATTGAAATCCTTGTCAACCGTATAGATCAAATCATCCGTTGCATTCAGCAATTCTGATGTGTACGCTTCCTTGCCTTCTAGCTCAATCATAGTGCTTCTCATAACTTCCTGAGTGGTCGAAAGCTCTTCCATATTTTGGCGCAATTCCTCGTCCTTAACCTTGAGTTGCTCGGTCTGCTGTTGCGCTTCCTTAACAAGTTGTTCTGACTGCTTCTGAGCCTGCACTAATTCAGTAACATTCTTGGCGTAGACACCAACTTCAATAATTTCTCCGTCAGGCGATTTGAGGGGCGCGTAGAACGAAAGGAAATAATAAGTCTTGCCACCGAGGTCCATTTCGACATTGATTTCGAAGGTCTCGCCTTTGAGAGCACGTTTATAAAGTTCAATTAACTTCTTTCTATCGTCCGGCGCCCACTCGAATGCGCCCATTCCTTTTTCAATATGAACCTGAAGGCGTTCAGCTTCGCGGGCAAATACACTATTCCATGTAACCATTTTGAACTCTCTGTCGACTGTGTAAATCACATCCTGAGTGGTGTTCAAGAGCTGCGTCGTGTAGGCTTCTTTTGCTTCAATGCCTTTGAACGCTCGTTGCATAGCATCCTGGGTGGCTGAGAGCTCCTCCATGTTTTGACGCAACTCCTCTTCCTGGGCTTTTAGGTGTTCTGATTGCAGCTGAGCTTCCTTAAGAAGGCGCACCGATTCTTCCTGGACCTCGACAATTTCTGTCACATTTCGCGAATAGATTCCAGCCTCAAGAATTTCTCCAGCGCCGGATCTGATTGGGGCGTAAACGGCGAGGAAATGATACTTCTTTCCCATCAATTCAATCGCGTATTTGATCTCAAACGTTTTGCCTTCATCAAAAACGCGTTGATAAAGTACAACAAGTTTTTTTCGATCCTCAGGTGACCATTCAAAGGCATTCATTCCTTTTTCGAGACGTACGCCGATTCGTTCACCTTCCAGTGCAAATGGTCGATTCCAGGTAACGATTCTAAAATCACGATCAACCGTGTAAATAAGATCTTGTGATGTATTTAAGATTTGCGATATATACGCCTCCTTGTCTTCGACTTCCCTCATTGCCCGCTGCATTGCTTCCTGTGTTGCTGAAAGCTCTTCGAGATTTTGACGCACCTCCTCCTCCTGGGCCTTCAGTTGTTCTGCTTGAAGTTGTGTCTCTTTCAACAGGCCTTTTGTACGTTCATTATTCTTGACTGCTGCAATGCTGGAAGCAATGCTTTCACCCAATCGCTCGATAAAGTCTATTTCATAAGACTGAAAGATTTGAAACGACGCGAGTTCAACAACACCATATATTTTTTCATCAAGCTTGAGTGGAACTAACAAGACGTTGCGTGGTAACGCTTCGCCTAATCCTGAAGTTATTTTTATGAAATCTCTGGGAACATCAGTCATGTAAAGTGTAGACTTTTCAAGCACTACCTGGCCGGCCAGACCCTCACCTAATTCAATTCGCTTTTCGAGATACTTTTTCCTGTCGTAGGCATAACATGCTTCCATTTCAAGGAAGATATCATTCGGGTTGTCATCATTGATTGCAAACAGCGCTCCCTGATTGGCTTTGAGATAGACGACAAGATTCCGGATGATGTTATCGGCAAGCTGGTGTCTTCCCTCATTGTTGCCGGAGCGCAAGATTTGAACAAACTTCGCAAGACCTTCATTGACCCAGTTTCGCTGCTTCTCGGTCAATGAATACTTTTTCATCTGGTCACGCATGTTGACCAATGAAGTTTTGAGCTCCGAGTCGATTGCATTGTCTCCGATGGAAACGTCAAGGTTACCTCGCTCAATTTCTCGAACGAATTCAGTCGCTGAGGCGATATCAGCATTCAGTTTGTGAAGTTTGTGATTGACACTGCTCCACTTCGTTTCGTGAATGAATTTATATCCGTTTATTTTCATAACGTTTGAGTTATTGTCTAGTGAAAGGT